>CAXGRO010000837.1:0-2504 GCA_964012055.1 uncultured bacterium | reverse complement strand
CCTCCACCAGCGCCACCGGCCGCGGCATTTGCTGCACTAGCAGGCTGTCGGCGCCGGTCAGCGGCGCCAGCGCCGCCTCGTAGGCGGGGATGGAAAGGTCGACGTAAGTCTGGTAGGCGTAGGCAAAGGGCCAGCCGTAAAAGGCGCCGTCGCGCACAACGTAGACGACCTCGGGCGGCAGCATGCGGCCCTGGCGGTCGTGGCCGTTGTTGGTGGCCCATAACTCGCCGCTGAGCGGATGGAACGCCAGCCCTATGGGGTTGCGCAAACCCGCGGCAAAGATGCGCCGCCCCGAGCCGTCGGCGTTAAACTGCAAAATGGTGGCGCGCTCGGGGTCGCGGTCGCGGCAGATGTCGCAGGTGGAGCCGACGGAGACGTAGAATTTTGCGGCCGCTGCGTCAAAGAGGATGGTGCGGGTGGGGTGGATGTCGCTGGAGCCGGCGGGTAGTTCGGCCACCAATTGGCGCTCTTCGTAGAGCCCGTCGCCGTCGTTGTCGAGCAGGCGCAAGAGCTGGTGGGTGTCGGCGGCGTAGAGCGCGTCCTGGTAGAAAGCCAGGCTGTGGATGCGGCGAAAGCCAGAAGCCACTACGATCGTTTGATCGGCGACGCCGTCGTTGTCGTTGTCGGGCAAGGCGACGATTTGCCCCTTGTCGATACCGGGTACGCGCATATTGGCCACGTGCAGCACGCCGCTTTCATCCCAGGCCATAAAGCGCGGCCCCCATAAATTGTCGGCAGCAAAGACGCGGGCGGAAAAGCCGGGCGGCAGGTTTAAGACAAGGTTATCGGGCACCAGGTCTTTAAGTTGCTCGGGCACCTGGAGGGGGGCGGGCTGGAGTTGCAGATCGACGGTGGGCGTCAGCTCAAAAGTGCCGGGCGGATATTCCTCCTGCGCGTCGCCGGGCGCCAGGGCGAGCAATGCGATAAGCAAAACGGCTTTGAGCATGTCGATATTCTCCAAGCCTACGGCGTCGAAGTTGAGGTGAGAACTGCGCTAGGTAAAATGGCCTTGAGCACGCCGATATTCTTAGGCAAAAAAGCGAAAGCTGAACAAATCCGCTTCTTGCAGGGCAAATTGCAGGCGCACCACCCGGCCGTCCAGGGCCCCTGGGGTGGCGCCGTTCTTCCAAGATACTGGGCGCGCTATTTCGTCGCCAAATATTTCGTCGCAGTCCTCCAGGGAATAGCCCTCAATGGCGCCGCCGTTTTCGTCGAGGACGGCCACGCGCACCCAACCGGCGGCGCTGGTGGCGTAGTTGATTTCTAACTTTTCTCCTTCAAAGACCAATTGCCTGGTCAGCGCCGACCCCGCGGTGCCGCCGGCGTGCAGCGACACAAAGCCGTCCGTCCTTAGGCTCAAGCGGCGCACGTGGACGGAGGTGGTGCGGTAGTGCTGCACCGAGTAGAGCGACATTTCGTCGGCACCGGTGTCCACCACCCTGGGCGCAATAAAGATGGCGCGCTCGTGCCAGTTTTCCACGTCGCGGCCGGGGCGCAAAAAGGCTTCGCCGCCGGGCATGGAGAAATGCGTGCCGTCGCGGCCGGCCAAAAAGAGCACGTCGGAGAGGCCCTCGTGCTCCCAGCTTTCCTGGAAGTTGCGTTCGGGCAAAAAGCGCTTGGGAAACATCAGGTAGAAGGGCGCGCGGTGGTAGGGGTGGGCGGCGTTGGTGTAGAGATGCCAGGGCCACTGTTCCCTGCCGACAATTTTAGTGTACTGCCACGGCTCCCAGTGCACAAAGTCGGTGGAGGTGGTAAAGCGAATGGCGCGGATGCGGCGCTGGGGCCCGTCGGGGCACCAGCCGCGCACGTAGATGGCGTAACACTGGCGCCGCGCGTCCCAAAAGGCGCTCAAGGGGCTGTCGAAGTGCGGGTCGTCTTCGGGTGCGATAATCAGGGGTCCGTCCTGGGCCGGCCGCCAGTGCAAACCGTCGGCGGAGACCATGCCGTTGATGCGCGCCGGTTTGCCGCCGGTGGAGCGCCCCACGGCTTTGTAGCGGGCGTCTGCGGCCGCGTTGGGGTTGTCGTCGCGAAAGACGGCGACATTTTTTATATCGTTGTGGTCAATGCAAATATTGTTGGCACTGGAGCCGTTGAATGCGGTTTGGTTGAGTGCCGGTCGCTCCCAGTGTATGCCGTCGGTGCTTTCGGCGTAGGCGCTAAAGAAGTGATGGTCTTCCTGCTGGGCGCGGTACCACATGCGGTAGCGGTCCTGGTCTTGGAAGACGACTGGGCACCAGCTGGTGGCGCCTTCCCAGGATTGGTCGAGGTTAAAGCAGATTTCGCGCGGGATGGGTGCGTGTAGTTTGACTTGGACGTTATCGAACTGCTCGACGATGAGATCGTCGACAAAGAGTTGGCGGTCGCTTCCTATAGGTATGGTGTGGGTGCCTTGCATGTATACGAGTGGTTGTTGTTAATACTGGCGACGGCCGGCGGGGCGCTTTGCCTCTGGCGCTTTGTGAGGCCCGCGGGTGGCCTGCCCGGCCCCCACAGCCCTTTGGGCT
>CAXGRO010000836.1:0-2512 GCA_964012055.1 uncultured bacterium | reverse complement strand
CCCTCCCTGAGGGAATTCGGCCGAATGGCCGCTTTAAAAGTGGCCACTATATTGATTAAAGGTAGATCTCAAAAGTCACCGCAAAGGCGGCCACCAACACCCGCAAACCGCCCCGCTCAACTCCACAACCGGTCGTGCGCCCGCTCCTCGTCCCACGCCTCCGTCGCCTCAAACACCCCCGGATCGTCTGGGTCCACAAACGCCCGCACCACCTCCTCGTTCAACCCCTCAAACCCCAACCCCGGCCCTTCGGGCACCCGAATGTAGCCGTCTTCAATCAGCGGCACCGGCAGCCCCTCCACCAAACTGCTCCAGCGCTGCAAATCGTCCACCGAGTGATTCTCCAGCACCATAAAATTCTCGGTAGCCGCCGCGCAGTGCACGCTGGCCAGCGCCGCAATGGGCGACATTGCCATGTGCAGCGCCATGGCCACGCCGCACTCCTGCGCCATATCGCCGATCTTCTTGGTCTCCAATATGCCACCCGACGAAGCCAGATCTGGATGGATCACCGCCACCGCCCGCCGCTCCAGCAACTCCTTAAAACCCTCTTTGAGATAAACGTCCTCGCCGGTGCAAATGGGCGTGTCCACAGCCTGCGACAGGCGCTCGTACTGGTCGGCAAACTGCCACGGAATCATGTCCTCGTACCAGGCCAGACTGAACTGATCTAGCGCCTTGCCCAGCCGAATGCACGACTCCAGTCCCAAATGGCCAAAGTGGTCCACTGCCAGCGGCACCTCGTAGCCGATCTCGTCGCGCACCGCCGCCACGTACTGGCAGAGTACGTCAATGCCCTTCTCAGTGATCTGAATGCCGGTAAAGGGATGCATGACATTGCCGCTTTCCAGCATGCCCGGCGGCGCAATAATCGCATCGGCAACCCCGCGCAAAAGACCAATGCCCACGTCCATCTTGAGAAAACCAAACCCCATCTCCATGCGCTTCTTGAGCCGCTGCCCCATCTCCTTGCCGGCCGGCGTCGAATCGGTGTCGCAATAACACAGCACCCGGTCGCGAAACCGCCCCCCAGCCAATTGATAGGCTGGCACCCCGTAGGCCTTGCCGGCCAAATCCATCAACGCCATCTCCACGGCGCACACCCCGCCGCCCTGGCGCGCGTGGTGGCCAAACTGCTTGATCTTGCGAAAAATCTTGTCCACCTCGCAGGGGTTTTCGCCCACCAAACGGCTCTTGAGCATAAGCGCATAAGTCTTGCTGCCGCCGTCGCGCACCTCGCCGTAGCCGCTAATGCCCTGGTTGGTGTCGAGGCGAATAATAATTGAATGAAAGGGGGCGCCGCGCAAATGCACCACCCGCATATCGGTAATGCGCAATTGCGACGGCTGCGAATCTGTTTTTACGTTGTCTTCAACTGCCATGCATTAGTTCCTTTCCGGCTAAAACAGCCCCAATGATAGGCCGACTCCGCAGTCGCGTCAATAGAAACTGCCCCCCTACAACAACCTGCCCAGGCACAAAAAATCAATCGCATGGCGCGTCTTGCCCGCCACTGCCAGGTCCGCCAGAATTTCGCCAACGACCGAGGAGAACTTGAAGCCGTGCCCCGAAAAACCAACGCCCAGAACCACGTTGTCAAACTCGGGGTGCATGTCGACAATAAAATTTCCGTCTGCGGTGTTGGTATACATGCACACTTCGTGCCGGGTGCGCTCCAAGGTCAAACCGGGCAAGTATTCTTGCAACACCTGCCGCAACAAATCCTCATCCCCCTCCAGCAAACCGCGCTCCACTGCAGCCGGGTCATCCACCACCTGGTGCGGCGGCGAATGCCGCGCCGCCTTCAGCCCCCAACCGTCGACGACCGGAAAACCGTAGTGAATGGCCTCGTCCTTTTCAATAATAAAACAGGGAAAGCGCCCAAGCTCGTATTCTTCCCCTGCCGCGTACCAAAAGAGCACCTTGCGCACCACCTGCACCCCCACCCCCAGGCGCGCCAGTTCGGGCCGCGCCCAGGCGCCGGTGGCAATAATCAATTTATCGGCCGCCAGTGTCCTCTTCTCCGTCTCCACCCGAACCCCCCCGCCCTCTCGCTCCCACCCCACCACCGCCTCGTTAACGCACAACTCCGCCCCGCACTTCAGCGCCTGCTCAACGTGCTGCTCCACACAATCCTCCACCCGTAAAAACCCGCCCAGTGGATCGATAAACGCCACGCTCTCATCGCCAAAACGCCACTGCGGAAAACGCGCCCGCGCCTCGTCCACATCGAGCCATTCGTGCGGCAATTGATGCTCCCGATAACACATTTCCAACCCCCGCACCGCCGCCGACTGCGGCCGCCCGATAATTAAAATCCCCGTCTTCACCAACAAATCCCGCCCGCTCACCCCTTCCAACTCTTCCCACAAATCATACGCCCTGTGCAACAACGGCACGTAATCGGGATGCTCCAAATAAGCTTTGCGAATAATCCGCGTATCCCCATGCGAACTCCCCCTATCGTGCGCCACCCCAAACCGCTCCACCCCACACACCTTCACCTCCCTCC
>CAXGRO010000835.1:0-2512 GCA_964012055.1 uncultured bacterium | reverse complement strand
ACGCTTTTTTCAATCCCTTTCTACAAAATTGGACCTTTTTAAGACGGCTTCTTAGAAGCCTTTTTAAACCCCTCGCTTTAGCAATGGTTCGGTTATTTTTATAAATAAATTTTAAAAAAGAGATTTTAAAAAATGACCAAAAGGGCATTTTAGGAAGATAGAAGACTTTTTGAAAGACCTCTAAAGAGCGTAGGGACTACCCCTAAAATGTTCTGTTACGATATATCGGATCCGACTTGGGAAATGGCACTCCATCCCTTCCCCTTATCAGACCTGATATTTTAGGCGAGGCGCTTAAGTAACAAATACATCATGGCGATTTGAATCGAAAAATGAATTTAAAAAAGGCTTCTAAGAATTGGCGAACCTTCGGTGCTTACAGCCCATCCCTGGGCTGCTCTGAGGCATTGCCCTCTCTGAGGTCCCCCCCCAATTCGCTCAGCGGACGTTTGCGTAGAAATTAACGTTATGTCGTAATAAAATCGTATCATCAAACAGCCATTTCCCTAGGGAGACTCATATGAGAATTGCTCGCGTAGCAGAAGACGATTTTAAGGCGGCCGTGCATTGCCACGGTGGTGCCGGCCAGCTGGATTACGCTGGGCACTGGGCGCAGGATGATTTTGAGACGCCCTGGTATTTTGTGCATTACGGGTCGTTGCCGCCCGGGGGCGGCATAGGGCACCACCGCCACGAACGCTGCGAGGAAATGTTTGTCACCTTTGACAACGCGGCGCAGTTTACGCACAACGGCCGGACTGTGCAGGTGGAGGGGGGAGCTTGCGTGCCCTGCCGCATGGGCGAATCGCACGCCATTTACAACCACACGGACGAGCCGACCCGCTGGATGAATTTCTGCGTTGCCGAGGCGGGCGGTGGGTACGACGCCACAGACTTTGGCGAAGACCGGGTGGGGGCGGCGCTGGAAGCGGCCGACCGCATTCCGCTGGGGCGCATCGATCGCTCGTTGTTGGTCGATCGCGCCAATGTGCACCAGGGCAAAGGTGAGATCGGCGTGCACTCGATCTGGCAGTATTCCGATTTTCGCAGCAATTGGGGCAATATGGCACATGTGATTATGCCGCCGGGCACGTCGATTGGTTACCACCGGCATCAGACGGTTGAGGAGATTTATATCATCATAAATGGTAGCGGCCGCATGACGGTGGATGACGAGACCGAAGAAGTGTACAGGGGCGATTCCATTCCCAATAAATTGGGCGGGGCGCACGGTTTGTACAACCATAGCCAGGATGAGCTCGAATTGTTTGTGATGGCGGTGTGTATGGAGCGCGGCCAGTTCGACGGCGAGGACCTGGGCGACGATTTGCTGGGGCGCTGATCGTGTTGCCGGCGAGCGAATACCACCCCGACCGCATTAAGCTGGCGGCCGACCCCTATCGGCCGGCCTACCACTACCAGCCGCCGTGCAAGTGGATGAACGACCCCAACGGCACCATTTTTTGGAAGGGCCGCTATCACCTCTTCTACCAGCACAACCCGGACGGGCCCTGGCACGGCAACATCCACTGGGGCCACGCCTCCAGTGTCGATCTGGTGCATTGGACGGATCATCCCATTGCCCTGGCCCCCGGCCCCGGCGGGGCCGACCGGCAGCAGTGTTACAGCGGCGCCGCCTTTGTCAACGCCGAGGGCGTGCCGACGCACATCTACCACGGCGTGCCCGACGGCATTTGTCTGGCGACCAGCAGCGACGACTTGCTGATCAACTGGGAAAAACACCCGGCCAATCCGATCATTCCCGACCCGGGGCCCGGCGGGGAGTTTATGGTGACCGGCGCTTCTTGCGGTTGGGTCGAAGACGGGGTGCACTATGCCCTGACCGGCAACAGCATCGAATCGCCCGACGCGGCGTATCTCTTTCGTTCGACCGATATGGCCCATTGGGAGTATATGCATCCCTTTTATGTCGGCGGAGAGTTTACTGAGCCGGGAGAAGATTGCGGCTGCCCCGACTTCTTTTTGCTCGACGGAAAACCCGTGTTGTCGTTTACCAGTCACGCGCGCGGGGCGCAATTCTACGTCGGCAGCTATGCCGATCACCGCTTTGTGCCCGAGCGCCACCAGCGGCTCGCTTTTGCCGAAAGGTCGCGTCCCGGGGTCTACTGCGAGGGATTGACGCTGCTCGACGACCGCAATCGCCGCATCCTCTTCGGCCGCATTTCCGAGGCCCGCTTTGCTTACGCGCAAGTCGCATCGGGGTGGTCGGGTATCTGCGCTCTACCGCTGGTGGTCTCGCTTTCCCCAGACGGAGAGTTGCTCTTCGACCCGGTGCCGGAACTGGAGGTGCTGCGTTCCGACCACACCTCGCTGCGCGATGTCCGGTTGCCGTCTGGAGACGATGTTGCTTTGGAGGTGGCGGGCGACAGTCTCGAAATTAGGGCGACCCTGGAGTGGGAAGACGCCGAAGAAGTGGGATTGAAAGTGCGCTGTTCTGCCGACGGAGAGGAACAAACACTGGTGCGCTTCAACACCAATCCGGGTACCAAAC
>CAXGRO010000834.1:0-2512 GCA_964012055.1 uncultured bacterium | reverse complement strand
ACACACCCGCCTCACCCCCACCCGCGCCATCGAATTGTGTCGCGCCGTCGAACCCCTGCGCCCCTTCTTTGTCGAAGACCCCATCCGCTCCGAAAACCCAGGCTCTTATGCCACCCTGCGCAACCATACCAGCGTGCCCCTTGGCACCGGCGAGCAATTGCACGACAAATGGGCCTATCGCGAACTCATCGAGCGGGAACTCATAGATTACCTGCGCGTCGACGTCTGCCACACCGGCGGCCTCACCGAGGGCAAAAAACTGGCCGCCCTGGCCGAGGTCCACTACCAGGAGTTGGCCTGCCACTACACCTCCAGCCCCGTCTCCACCGCCGCCATGCTGCACCTCAACATGGCCATCCCCAACTGCGCCGTGCAGGAATACGCCCCGCCCGGCGGCTGGATGGATGAGGTCTTCCGCCACGACCTGCGCACCCAGGACGGCTATCTGCTCGCTCCCCAGGCGCCCGGTCTAGGCATCGATCTGGACGAAGAAGCCATTAAGAACCACCCGCCCGGGCCCCACGAACCGCCCCATTTGCGCCGCCCCGACGGATCTGTACAGGATTGGTAACTCCGATATCGATTACCCATACGCCCCCTTGGCGTGCCTCCCCAGCATGCGCTGCAAACGCGCGTCGGCGCCTTGCCAAACGTGCTCGGGCATGTGGTAGTCGATAAACGGATAGAAGCGCTGCGAGATAAACCGCTTGCTGTAGGTGACCCCGCCCAAAAAACGGTCGCGGTCCGAGCGGTTGGGCCCGCCGCGGTGCCAGATCTGGTTGTTGAACAAATAGGCGTCGCCGGCCCGCGCCAAAATCGACACCGGCCCGCGACCGTCAAATGTTGGATTGTCCTGTATTTCCGGCCGCCGGCCGGCGTAGTGGCTGCCCGGCACCACCTGGGTGGGCCCGTACTTGACCTCCTCCACATCGGTGAGCGGCGTGAATATCTGCAATACCAGGCAGGGCATGGCCATGCGCCGGTCGTAGCTCTCCACTCCATCCGACAAGGGAAAATGCACCAGGTCGTCGACGTGCCAGCCGCCCACATCCTCGCCTTCCCCGGCTTTAGTGAACAACGCGTTCTGCGACATCAAATGACAGTCGTCGCCCAACACCGCCTCGGCCAAGCTGGCAAAAGGCTCGCGCACAATTAAGTCGCGAAAGGCGTAGTCGTACTCAAACATGCGCATCAAGCTGCGCCCCCGGATGTGGTCCCCCTCCTCGTCCCCCAATATCTTGGGATCATTCATTTTGCGATCCATGGCGCCCTTCAACGCCGCCACTTCCTCGGCTTCCAACACCTGCCCCAAATGACAATACCCCTCGTCCCTGAGTTCCTCGACAATGCGCTGGGTTTCTGCGGACGAGTAAGGCTCGCCCCGGCGTATGACACTCGACATGCGTCTATCTCCTTTGATGGCTGATGCGCAGCAAAAATACGTCCGAATTCGACCCCGATCAACTCGGCCCTAGACCCGCACATCTCCCATCCCTGACCTAAAAGACAGGTCACCCCCTGTCCCTTTTCCCGCAAGCAAACAGCCCCTTTGTTCGATGTGGCAAAAACGCGCCTCGGGTACAATCAATAGTGAGACCTCAACTACACCCTGAAATCGAAATCATCGCCACCAGCCACCTCAAAATAAACAAAGTGGCAGCCAACCTATACCAAAGTCTAGGCTTTGTCGACTGGAACCGCGAAGCGGCCCCAAATCGCCCCACGAACGCTACATAATCCCAGGCGAAAATCCCCCAATTAACATCCCCTAGGAAAATACACTCACAGCCTTGACAATGTATCACCTGCATCCGTTGAGTTGTATATATAGCACAATAATTTTGGGCTAATCAGCTCAAGTTACGACCCATACCGCGTTCCAAAAAAACGCCGTACAAATAACATACGATCAATAGACCGCAACTTGAGCTAAACGTTTAAACATCATTCAGACCGAAAACCATGAGTTATTGCCTCAACCAAATAACCAGCGGACCGCTCCGGAGAAAGCCAAGGTCGCGATAGAACAATAAAAGTTCTACCCCAGCCCGCCGCTTTTCTCCGCACCATCCGCTGGACCATAAACGGGTGTCTGCCAAAAAAACGCGGGCTTTTTACTTTCACACAGCCATTTACCCGGCTGCAATAACGCAAAAGGCCGCCACACCCAACGTCGCGGCCTTTTCTTTTTGTCGCACTACCCTGTCCCCCCTAACAAAGGAGGGAATTATGCAGACATGAACCGTGTTAAAACTCAACCAACCCCAACCACCGCCCAAAAGAAAGGAGGAAATCATGAAAAGGGAACTCGCCGATCAGGGTTTGATGTACGCCCTCGCCGGCCTCGTTGCTCTGGCCCTGATCCCCATTATCAATTACGTGGTATAAAATCACATCTTAACGACAAAGGAGAACACCCATGCAACTCTGGTCCCTGTGGGTCTTAATGGTCGCGCGTCCGGCAGAAGTAGTTGGACAGTGGCTCGCCGCCTTATTGTACGGCAGGATCGTC
>CAXGRO010000833.1:0-2524 GCA_964012055.1 uncultured bacterium | reverse complement strand
TTCAACCTTACAAAAATCCGCTCAAAATCGAAAAAGTGTCCACAGTATTGTTATTATAATTGCCCGTTGCGGATGTCCACCATGCGCCGGGTCAATTCATACTGCAGCGGCTCCCCCTTAAAAAAGCGCTCGAACTCCTGCGCCATAGAGGCAAAATAGCGCGTGAAGGAATTGGGCGAATACCAGGCGATGTGCGGCGTGACAAAGGCATTGGGCATGTGCCGCAGCACGCACTCCTTTTCCATGGGCTCCGGATCAAATACGTCCAAACCGGCGATAATCTCCTTGGCCTCCAATTTGGCGATGAGCGCTTGCTGGTCGATCACTTTGCCGCGGCTGCAATTGACCAGAATTTTATTTTTACCCAGCAATTCTAACTCGTGGGCGCCGATCATTTTCTCAGTCTTGGGGGTGTGCGGCACCTGCACCACTAAAATGTCGGCGTGGCGCAGCACCTCGTCCAATTCGCCGCGCACGATATCCAATTCCTCCGCCAGTTCGTCTGAGATATAGGGATCGTACGCCAGAAGATCCACGCGGAACGGCCGTAGCAATTCGATGAGGCGCTGCCCCACGTGGCCGCAGCCAATCAGCCCCACCTTGCGCCCGGTGAGTTCGCCGCTGATGTAATCGGCGTTGCCCGCCACCGCCCATGTTTCGCTGCCTTGCATCATCTGGCGGAAAACCGCCCCGGCGTTGCGCAGGCAAATGAGCATCATGGCCAGATCCCACTCGGCCACCGGCTGCGCCGAGGCGATGTTGTCGGTGTCGACGATCTTCACGCCAAACTCAATGGCCGCGTCTAGGTCGACCCCGGTGCCAAAGCGGTCGCCCTGCACCCCGGCAATTTTCAATTCGGACACTTCCTCAAAAACACGGCGCGTCAAATCGGGCATGCGCCCCCCCATTCGAATGACTCCACTGCAACCTTTTAGTTGGGCGATGAATTCGTCTTCAGTCCAGGGGTCGCCCGGCTCCACCACTAGGGGCTCGATATACTGCGAGAGGCGCTGCCAATCTTCCTCTGAGGTATGCACGCCTTTGCCCTCGATCAACACCTTGGGTAACATAGTTGCACTCCCGTGTGAAAGTCAGTTTGGCGCGGAAACCACCCTGGGCTCGGGCGGGTCTAGGGGAAGTTGGCGCATGGCGCGCCCCACCCACAGCGCCACCAGCACAAAGAGGGCGGCGGTGACAAAGAAGACCGACCTAAAACCTAGATGGGCGCCTAAATAACCCCCGATTATGGGGCCACCCCCCCAGCCGATGGCGCTGGCGCTGGTCAGCACGCCAAAAGCTTTGCCGCGATCTTCTTCGTCGACGATCTGCGAGACCAGCAAATTAGTCAGGGGGCGCGTGGTCCCACTGGCCATACCGCCCAGCACCATCAAGACGATAAAGAGGGGCAACGTAGGCGCCAAACCCTTGGCCAAATAAAAACCTGCCGTGATCAACAACCCCACCACCAGGCCCCGGCGCACGCCAATGCGATGGCTCCAGCGCCCCACCGCCGCCGAGGTGAGACCGCCCACCAGCATGGTGGAGGCAAAGATGGGCCCGGCCAGCGAGGCAATATTGTCAATTTGCGCCAGCTCTTGCAGAAAGAGTGGCACCACCGGCATGATGACGGCAAAGCTAAAATGGGTCAGCGAGACGCAGACGATGACCAGGCGAAAGCTCTTTATGTGCAGCACGCGGCGAGCGTCGTCGAGAAAACCGCTCCCCTCCTGGCTGGCAACGCGCTGAAAGTTCTCTTTGACCTGCCACTGCACCATCACCCCGGCCACCGTCACCAGCAAGCCCGACCCTAAAAAACAATTGTAATAGCCAAAGTAGTCGATGGCTGGTCCCCCTACCAGCGTGCCGATGGCGCCGCCAAACATAAAGGCCGTCGACATCATGCCCAGGGCCGACCCCAAGTGGGCCTTGGGCGTGGTGGTGGACACCATGGTGATGCTGGCCGTAACTGAGCCCGACAACATGCCGTGCAAAAACCGCACGACCAACAATTGTTCCACCGTGGCCACAAAAGCGGTCAAAAGCACGGTGAGTCCCCCACCCACCATCGCCCGCACCACCATGGGTTTACGCCCAAAGTAGTCGGCAATGGCCCCCCATATGGGCGCCGATATGGCCATGGCAATGCCGTGCATGGTGCCCAAATAACCGGCCCAAATCGAAGCTTGGGCCAGCCCCTCGACGTTGAGTTCCTGAATGTAATATGGCAGAAACGGCTGAACCGACTGAAAACCGACGATGGCGAAAATTTGAGCGACCCAGAGGACGTAGAAATTGCGCTTCCAGGAAATGGTGGAGGCGGAGGCGGCTTTGTTCAATATTTACCTGAGGTTGACATCGGAAATAGTTAACGAGTCACGCGGATAAAAATAGGCGTATATGTGAGAAATGTCTAAGAAATAGGCGGGATAGGTAGGAAATTTCTTATTTTCTTGTTTTATTCTATCATCTTCAATACTGTGGACACTTTTTGTAAGTCATTGATAAATAACGGCTTAGGTAAATA
>CAXGRO010000832.1:0-2543 GCA_964012055.1 uncultured bacterium | reverse complement strand
GCAGAATTCCAGGCCCCCCGCTTGTACCGTGTCGTAGAGGTTGGCGTCTTCCCCGGCCTCGCCACAGGCGCACATCCAATTGCCCGACAGTTTGATGCGGTGGATGGCGCCAATGTGGGCGGCGGCGATATTGGTCACCGCCTCGGCGATGGCCATGCGCCCCGAAGCTGGCGCGTTGATGAGGGCCAGCGGCGCGCGTTCGCCCATGGCCATAGCCGACCCCGCGTAGCCGCTGAACGAATGCGCCGTCATCCCCAAATCGGCCACCGGAACCTGGTAGGGGCCCACCATCTGGTCGCGGGCGATGAGGCCGGTGACGGTGCGGTCGGCAATGGAGATGAGAAAGGTTTTGGCAGCGACGGCCGGAAAGCGCAGCACGCGCTGGGCGGCGGCGCTGAGGTCGACGGTTTGCAGGTCGAGAGGCTCGAGGTCTTCGGCGAGGCGTTTGACGTCGCGCCGCATGCGCGGCGGTTTGCCCAAAATGATTTCGAGGTCGAGCTGGTCGATGGGCTCGTTGTCGAAGAGCTCGTCGCACAAGTGCAGTTTGCCGTCGTCGCTGATCTGGCCGATGGCGGCAAAGAGGCAGCGCTCGCGCGCCGCCATGGCCGCAAAGCGATCCAGGTCGTCGCGGCCGACGACCAGTACGTAGCGCTCCTGCGCTTCGTTGCTCCAAATTTCCATGGGGCTCATGCCGGGGTCGTCGTTTTTGATGGCGCGCAAATCAAAGTGGGCGCCGGTTTCTTCGACCAGTTCGGGGCAGGCGTTGGACAGGCCGCCGGCGCCGACGTCGTGAATGCTGAGGATGGGGTTGGTTTCTCCCAAGCCGATGCAGCGGTTGATGAGTTCCTGGCAGCGGCGCTCCATCTCGGGGTTGTCGCGCTGCACCGAGGCAAAGTCGAGATCTTCGAGGTTGCTGCCCACGTCCATGCTCGATGCCGAGCCGCCGCCCAGGCCAATGAGCATGGCTGGGCCGCCTATCTGAATGACGTGGTCGCCGGCCTGCGGCCTTTTCTTGTCGACGTGGATGGCGTCGATGAGGCCGGTGCCGCCGGCCACCATAATGGGTTTGTGATAGCCGCGGTAGCGCCCGGCGACCATCTCCTCGTAGGTGCGAAAGACGCCAACGATGTTGGGGCGGCCGAATTCGTTGCCAAAGGCGGCGCCGCCAATGGGTCCCTCTGTCATAATTTCGCGGGGCGTGGCCAGGCGGCTGGGAAATTCGGCGTAGTCTAGTTCCCAGGGTTGGGCGAAGTCGGGCAGGCGCAAATGCGAGGTGAAGAAGGCGCAGAGGCCGGCCTGAAACTGGCCGCCGGTGCCGGTGGCGCCTTCGTCGCGAATTTCGCCGCCCACACCGGTGGAGGCGCCGGGAAAGGGCGAGATGGCGGTGGGGTGGTTGTGGGTTTCCACCTTCATGAGCACGTGGACCAATTGCTCGGCGTAGGTGTAGCGATATTCGTCCGGCTCCAGCGGCCGGAAGACCTGGGACGCAAAACCCTGGATGACGCCGGAATTGTCGGAATAGGCCTTGATGCAGTCCTGGGGGTGCTGGGCGTGGGTGTGGCGGATCATGTCGAAGAGCGAGTGGCTTTGCGTTTGCCCGTCGACGACCCACTCGGCGTTGAAGATTTTGTGGCGGCAGTGCTCGGAATTGACTACCGAGAACATCATCAATTCGACGTCGGTGGGGTCGCGCTGCATGGCGGCAAAAACGCGAATAAAATAGTCGATCTCCTCGTCGGAGAGGGCCAGCCCCATGTCGGTGTTGGCCTGTTCGAGGGCGGCACGCCCCTGCGCTTGCAGCGGGATGTGGACCAGGGGCCGGGGCTCGATTTGTCTGAAGAGCTGATCGACGTCTTGCACCACCGCTTCGATCATGCGGTCGTAGAGCAGCGGCAGCACGGGTTGGAGGGCTTCTTGTGAGAGGGCGGTGGGCGCCGCAAAACGGTAGGCGATGCCGCGCTCGACGGGCCCCACGGCGTCCATGCCGCAATTGTGCAAAATGTCGGTGGCTTTGCTGGACCAGGGCGAAATGGTGCCGGGGCGGGGGCAGACGAGTACGGTGGAGTCGTCTGCTTGAAATTCGCCGTCGGTGGCGAGAATTTGGCGCAGGCGTTGCTGCTCGGAGTCATCGAGGGGGCGCTGGAGTTGGACGACATAGAAGTAATCGGCCTGCAGATCAGCCAGCTCGGGCAGCAGGTCGCGGCAGCGCTGCAAAAGGGGCAGGCGGCGGAAATCGGAAAGGGCGGCGGGTCCGGCAAAGGTGAGCAGCATGGATCTTTCTTTCGCTGAATAAGTAGGAGGAGCCTCTGGGTATAATTTAGTTCTTGTTTTTTTGCGCTCAAGGTTTGGGCGATTAAAAATGCCAATCCAGACGATTAGCCCGGCAAATGATCCGGCGGATGCGCGGTTTATAGCGTTTTGTGTTTTGGTAACAAGACGCTGTGTCTATTAAATTTACTTAACCTATTTTGGGAAATTTAGATTATATTATTATCAATACTGTGGACACTTTTTCGATTTTGAGCGGATTTTTGTAAGGTTGA
>CAXGRO010000831.1:0-2546 GCA_964012055.1 uncultured bacterium | reverse complement strand
CCACTTGCTGTGATACGCCTTGGCGCTCACTGTGCAGGTCTCAGGATTTGAGCAGGTCCTGGATGACCGCTTTCTCCTCGCGCAACTCAGCAGCAGAGGCAGCGATCTTTTCGCGGGCAAAATCGCTCCACTCTATGCCCTGCACAATCGAACAATTGCCCTGGCCGTCGCTCGTGACCGGGAAGGAGAAAACGAGTCCTTCGTCAATGCCGTAACTGCCGTCCGAACAAATCGCCGATGAGAACCACTGTCCTTCCGGCGTGGCGTTTTCCATACTGACGACGTGGTCGAGCGCGGCGTTGGCCGCCGAGGCCGCCGACGAAAGTCCGCGCGCGGCAATGACGGCGGCGCCCCGCTGTTGCACGGTTTCGATAAACTCGTTGCGCAACCAGGAGGTGTGGCCGATCACTTCGTCGGCCGGTTTGCCGTTGATGCGCGCGTTTTCCGCATCGGGGTATTGGGTGGCGCTGTGGTTGCCCCAAATCGTTACATTGCTGACGTCCCCCACTTTGACGCCGGCCTTTTGAGCCAATTGCGCCTGGGCGCGATTTTGATCTAGGCGCATCATGGCGCTAAAGCGGTCCTTGGGCACGGCCCCCTGATTCATGGCGATGAGACAATTCGTATTGGCCGGGTTGCCTACCACCAAAACCCGCACATCGTCGGCGGCCCGCGCCAGCGCCTGGCCCTGGCCCACAAAAATGGGCCCGTTCTCGCGGATCAAATCGCCGCGCTCCATGCCCTTGCCGCGCGGCTTGGAACCAATGAGCAGCCCCCAATTGACGCCGTCGAAGGCGGTCTCGGCTTTGTCGGTAACCACCACGCCATCCAACAGCGGAAAAGCGCAATCTTCCAATTCCATCACCACCCCTTCCAGGGCGGGTAGGGCCGGGGGAATTTCGAGCAAATGCAGCACTACTTTGGTGTCGGGACCAAAGATCTCCCCCGAAGCCAGCCGCGGTAGGATGGCGTAGCCGATCTGTCCCGCCGCCCCGGTTACCGCAACTTTTACTGTCCTGGCCATGGTATCATCTTCTCCTTTTATCTTTATAATTTTTTATGATCGCATGCAATCTTATACAATGTGCGCAAAAAATCTTAGACTGGCAACATCGTCTCCCTTTTCTCGCGACCCTAATTCATGTTATATTTCGACTGATTTTAACCATCGCCGAAAGGATTCCCATGAGCACTACCTGCGACGTTCTTCTTACGGGAGGACGCGTAATCGACCCCAAGAACAATTATGACGCCAATGCAGACCTGGCCGTCAAAGACGGCAAAATCGCCGCCCTTGGTCCCGACCTCGAGTTGCAGGCGGAAAAGACCATAGATGTTTCCGGCCTCTACGTCACCCCGGGCCTGATCGATATCCACCTGCACGCCTATGGTGGCTACAACGGCTGGCTTTTCCCTGACCAACACAACCTGCCCAACGGCGTCACCACGGTGGTTGATACCGGCGGCGCCGGCTACCAGGATTTCCCCGATTTCCTCGACACCATCATCAACCCTTCTACCACCCGCGTGCTGGCCTTCGTCAATATTGTCGGCGCCGGCATGACCGGCCCCCCCGAACAAGACACCAACGACATGGCCCCCCGGCCCTGCGCCGACATGATCGCCCAATACCCCCAGCACATCGTCGGCTCCAAATCGGCCCACTTTGGCGGACCCGGCTGGGAGTCGGCTGCCGGCGCCCTCGAAGCGGCCCGCCTGAGCGACACCATCGCCATGATTGATTTTGCCCCTCAACCCACCCGCTCCTACGCCCAACTTCTAGAGCGCATGGCCCCCGGCGATATCCACACCCATCTCTACGCCGCCCACATCCCCCTGCTCGACGAAAACGCCCAGATCAACGACTACGTCCACCAAGCCCGCCAGCGCGGCATTGTATTCGACACCGGCCACGGCGGCGGCAGCTTCTGGTTTCGCATCGCCGCCCCGGCCATGCAACAGGGGTTCCCTCCCGACACCATCAGCACCGACCTCCACAAGAGCAGTTTCATGCGCGCCAATGCCATCATGCCCGTCACCATGGCCAAATTCCTCGCCCTGGGCATGCCCTTGCGGGAAGTGATATACCGCTCCACCTGGAAACCCGCCCAGGTCATCCGCCGCCCCGAACTAGGGCACCTAACCCCCAGCTCCGAAGCCGACATCGCCGTTTTGGAGCTCCACCAGGGCTCGTACGGCTTCACCGACTCGGGCGGCGCCCGCATCCAGGGCTCCCACAACCTGACCTGCCAAATGACCCTGCGCGCCGGCAATATAGTATGGGACCTCAACGCCCGCAGCCGCCCCTCCTGGCAAGACGCCGGCGACTACCGCCAACTAAACTAGCCCCCTCAGTAACACCTTAATAGTCCCGTAGGGGCCGTCGCCAGTAATTAACCCTCCCCCTCCGGCATCTCGCGATACGGCCCCACATCGTCCCGCTTGCTGACATAATCCTCCACATACTCCTTCCAAGTCGCCCGCGTCCAATACGCACTGGCCTGCGTCAACACCCTATTCGCCTCTTCCAAATCCCCACTCTCTCG
>CAXGRO010000830.1:0-2549 GCA_964012055.1 uncultured bacterium | reverse complement strand
ATGGCTGGTGGGAGGGACGGGTGGTGAGACAGGGTTCGGCAGCGAGCAGCTGTGTGAGCTCCTGAGTATTTCACCCGGCGAGACCGAATGGCGTATAGAGCCACCCGCCCCTGCAGAGCTGCCAGTCGCCACCCTCGCCGGCTGTGAGTTCGACGGCGTCTTTTACGTTTTGGGGGGAGCACCCGCGCGCTTTCTGGCTTTCGATACCGCTTCGGGCACATGGGATGAGAGCCTGCCCAACCACCCGCTCGGTTCGCAAGCTGCAGCCATGGCCGCGCACGAGGGCGAGATCTGGGTCTGCGGTGGCGGCGTCATCATCGACAGTGAAATCAATCCTGATGGGCGAGGGGAGAAGCGGGTCTACTCGCAGCGGTCGCACTCGTTTTCCGTGGCAGAGCGGCGGTGGGTGGAGCGGCCGGAGATGCCTTTTGAGCAGAATTGGGGGGCGGCGTGTTCGCTCGCAGGGCGGCTACTGTTGATTGCGGGGGCGCATCGGAGCCAATCGGCGGGTGCGTACGTTTTTGACAACCGCGTGCTGGCGCTGCGCTAGAGAGACAGGATAGTTGTCAAGAAGGGCGGTCGTGGATGGGGCCTTTGCGGGCGCGCAATTGGCCGCCGGGGCGCCCGGCCAATTGCGCCTGCATTTCGCCGACGATGGAAAGGGCAATTTCTTCGGCGCTTTCGGCGCCGAGGTCGAGGCCCACCGGGCTGAAGAGACGCTCCAGTTTTTCCGGGGCGAGATCGACGTTGTCCTGGCGTAATTCGTCGAGCAGGCGCTGGGTGCGTTTGCGCGGCCCGAGCAGGCCCAGATAGAGGCAGGGGCCGGCGAGGGTTTCTTTGAGGATTTCCAGATCTCTCAAATAATTGTGCGTCATGATCAAGACCAGGGTGCGGTCGTTGATGGGCAATTGCGGGGGAACAGCCTGGTCGGCAGTGAGGAGGACATCGCAAACGTCGGGGAAGCGTCCGGGTTGCACCAGGGCTGGGCGGTGATCGACCACGGTTACCGCCCAGCCGAGTTCGGCGGCCAGGCGCGCCACGGGCACGGCATCGTGGCCGGCGCCGAACACGGTGAGGCCCACCGGCGGCAAAATGGGTTCGAGTAGGACGGCGGCGCGCCCGGCGGCCAGGTCGTAGTGCCGGGTTAGACCTTGGGCGATGGGCTTGGAGGCTTTGTGCAGGACGGCGAGTTCGCCCTGGGCGTCTTGCCGGAGGGCGGCGCGCAAAGTGTTGTCTGCGACGTTGTCTTCGACCGATTTGTTGCTGCGCAAGATCAGATGCTGAACGCGGTTGGCGTTTTGCGGGTCGCGGAAGACGGTGGCCAGGACCCCCGCCTGCTGGTGCAAAATGCAGTCGGCGAGAAAGCGCGGGTAGTGGAGGTTGGCGGGGAATTTCTCCAGCAATACAGTGACCTTGCCGCCGCAGCCCAGGCCGGTGCCCCAGAGAATGTCGTCCTCGGCAGTGGAATCGTAGTGCAGCAGCTGGGGGAGGCCGTCGTCTAAAACTTGCCGCGCTTTCTGAACTACATCGCTCTCCAGACAACCGCCGCTGATGGTGCCGGTGGCCTCGCCGCCGGCGACGAGCATGCGGGCGCCCGGTCCGCGGTAGGCGGCGCCGTCTATTTCGACCACGGTGGCCAGCACGTAGGATTCCCCCGCTTCTTCGAGTCGGCCTATGCGGCGCAAGATGTCTTGCAAATCTTTCACAGGCCAAACCTGCGGCGCCAGCGCTCTATTTCGGGGTAGTCGGGCGAGCCTTTTATGGCCTCGTCGGTTTCTTTTTTGGGCGCGCTGGCTTTGGCGTGTACGCGGCCGCGGCGCGGCGCCGTCCAGCCCTGGATTTTGGCCAGCTGGCGCACCAGGTGTTTGAGGCTGTCGAGGTTGTGGGCCGGCGCAAAGATGTCGACAAAAGGCAGGGCGGCTTGCATGCCGCGGCAGCTAGGTTCGTAGTCGGGGTTGCCCATCAGCGGGTTCATCCAGATGACGCAGCGGGCGCGGTGTTGCAGTTCGTCCATGCTCTCTTCCAGCACCTCGATGTCGCCGGTGTCCCAGCCGTCGCTGGCAATCAACACCACGGTGTTGCGGTCGACCGAGTGGGTGCCGTATTCGCGTAGAAAAGTTTGCAAGCTGGCGCCGATGCGAGTGCCGCCCGACCAGCCGGGCACTTCGTCGGCGAGCTGGTCGAGGACCTGGGTGAGTTCGGCGGCTTTGAGGGTGTTGGTGATGTGGTGCAGGGAGGTGCTAAAGACAAACGTCTCGATGCGGCGGTAGACGTTTTGGAAGGCGTAGATGAACTGAATTAAAAAGCGGCTGTAGAGGTCCATCGACTTGCTGACGTCGCAGAGCAGCACCAGCTTGAGGCGCTGGCGCCGCCGCCGTCGGTGGGCCAGCTCGAGCATGTCGCCGCCGCGGCGCAAATTGGCGCGCAGGGTGCGGCGCAAATCCAGTTTGCCGCGGCGCTTGCTGTGGCGGTCGGGGTTCTTGAGACGGAGCCGGCGAACGCTCAACAGGAGCGGGTTGTCCAGATGGACACACTGAATGTCCGAGACG
>CAXGRO010000829.1:0-2549 GCA_964012055.1 uncultured bacterium | reverse complement strand
GGCGCCCGCACCAGCGCCACCCCCGCCTCCGAGACAATGCGGCTCAGCGCCAAAAAAATCAGCAACGCCACCGTTAAAAACAACGGCACCACCCACAGCGGAATGCCCGCCGCATTAAGCCACACCAGCATGACCGCCAATCCACCCAAAAACCCCAAAACGGCGGCGCGGTACGACATGATCTCGTCGTCGTCCCTCACCCTGTCGTCACCGACAAACGCCTTGCGCACCACGTCGACAATGTGCTCGCGCGCCTTCCACAAAGTAAACAGTGCAAATGTCAGCATCGCCCCAATAGACTGGTGTGTCAGATACGGCGAGCGCGGGTTGCTAAACCAGCCCAACTTCTCCGTACTGCTAATCCCAACCACGTCAAAAATTCCCTGCTCAAAAATTGTCAGGATGTAAAACAGCCAAATCCCCAGCGCCAGATTGCGGCTGATGAAATACGAAAAACCAATCAGCGAAAAAGAAAACGTAAAAGGGATGTGCACCATATTGCGCATAAGACTCAAAGAACCGCTCAATTGCACCGACGGAACGCCGGGGTAATAATTGTGCAGCGCGTTGAGACTGCCGACGAGGATCGGCAGCGCAAAACCCACCCACATCATCGGGCGGCGGAACAGCGGCGCCAGCGAAAAGCGACCGTCCTCCCCCTCCTGCACCATCTCCAAAGGCGCGTGTATCATCGGATATAGCAAGCGCTCTCGCTCCACCCACTGCCGGCGCAACATCACCATCATACAAATCGACACCACGTGCAGCGATATCAAAAACACAAACCAATACGACAACGACTCCACCCAGCCCCACCACGGAATGGCCGCCCCTTGGGGCAGCCCCTCGTAAAAACCCGTCACCACATACTCGTCCCGCGGCGCGATCCACTGCGGCACAAAGTGGTGGATCAACTCGGCCCACCCGTTCTCCGGCGTGGCAAAATAAAACACCCCCGTGATCATCGGCAGCAAGTGCTCCACCAAACCAAAGGTGGGCAACGACGCCGAGACGATCATCATCACGTAGATCAGCACCAACTCTTCGCGCCGCAGCGCCAGCCTCTTCGATAATGCGCCCAGCAGGATGTTGGCCATGACCAAGTAGAACAGCAGGAAGAGGGCCACCGGGTTGCTGAACGACCAGGCCATAAACGTGCCGCGAATGATGGTGTTGGAATAAATGGTGGCGGTACTAATGAAAGCGCAAAGTAAAACGCCGATAAGAAACGCCCGCACCGAAAAAGCACTCCCCCTCACGCTGTGATCCTTCTCTCCCATATGCATCCGTTGGTATTATTCCCCAATCCCCACAACCTCCAATAATCCGCATAACCTAAATCCAACTCCCCCTTCCTGGCAATACCCAACCCACACCAACCCCACAATATCGCGCCCCCACCGCCGCCACACCTATTTGCAAAACCCCTCCAATCTTGCGATACTATCAAAGCCAACAAAGAGATATATAAATGCAATTAAACAGAGACCAATTCCTCGAAGAGGGCTACGCAATCCAGCGCAACGCTATCCCCCCGGATCAACTGGAAGGCCTGCGCGCCGCCTACGAGATTATGCTCGAGCGCCAGAAAGTAATCTGGGCCCGCGACCGCAGCCCCGACGACCCGCCCGGCGGAGTGTGGGAAACCGGCATGCAGCCGCGCCTGCACGTGCACAATATGGCGGATCAAATAGACGCGCAAACCGCCCAGACCGTGGAAATTTGGCTGCACCAAAATCTGCAGGGCATCAGCAGCCAACTGCTGGGCGTGGAAGACGCCGGCGTCACCGAGATGATGATGATGTGCAACCCGGTGCGCGACCACGGCCCGGCCAAGTGGCACCGCGACTTCTCCCCCTCCTACTGCTCGCCGCTGCAGGGCTATATCGACGACATCATCGAAAACGGCCCCCGCTACATCCAGTGGAACATACCGCTCTACGACGACTCCGTTTTATGGGTGGTGCCCGGCAGCCACATACGCCCCAACACCCCACAAGAAGACGCGCAGCTGCGCAAAAGCCTGCACGCCCCCCTGTCCAGCGGCATGCCGGTGCACCTCAACGCCGGCGACGGCGTCGGCTACATCCTGCCCATTTTGCACTGGGGCAGCAACTACAGCACCAAAAAACGGCGCACCATCCACGGCGGCTTTTCCGAATTCACCAACCGCCCCAACAGGGCCTACCTAAAGCACCTGTCCCCCGCCGCCCAACAGACCTTTGCGCGCTGGGATGAACGCAGCGAAAAAAAAATGCAACAGGCCGAAGCGGTGCTGCGCGCCGCTCTAAAAAAAGACGGTGCCGCATACCACAACGCACTCGACGTTTTGCACCCGGGGCGGGCGGAAAAGGGCAAACTCCAGTCGACCTACTTCCTGAGCAAAGCCGCCCGCCGCATCCACCACCTCAAGCGCCCAGACTTCGCCAACTTGCCGGATCGCGACCAAAGCAACGCGACCAGCCTGCACCCCATGACCTTGCAATGGGGCACGGCCATAGCCGACCGCTTTACCGACCAGGAAGCCGAGAGCTTGTGGACTCTCTTCA
>CAXGRO010000828.1:0-2553 GCA_964012055.1 uncultured bacterium | reverse complement strand
GCGTCGACCGTCTGGTCTTCTTCAGCCTGCCGTAATATGCGGATGATCTCTTCGGCCAATACTGTGGACACTTTTTCGATTTTGAGCGGATTTTTGTAAGGTTGAAATTCGTAAGTGATTATTTATCAACAAGTTACAAATTTTCAATGTCTATTTTCCTAAGCCATTATTTATCAATGACTTACAAAAAGTGTCCACAGTATTGTTCGGTGCTGTGTTGTTTTTGGCTTCATCTGACTACTCCTTAGCAGTTAAGAAATCGTCTCAGCCTCCGTGGGGCAAATCAGGGTGGTCATCACAAAGGTATCCACCGCATCGGCGATGCCTTCTTCCTTGCGACCGTGGGTGACATTGTGGCGCGCCAACTCCTGATCCACCTGCTGGCGCAGCAAATCACGAAAGCGCTGGAAACGCTCCGGGTCCTGCAAAAAAACTTCCAGCATGTGCAGCTGTGTCGCCTTTATGCCAACGCTGGCGGCCATGCCGTGTTCATGAACCACGACTTTTACCACACAGGGCGGTTGTTTGTTTTTCCAGGCGGGATGATCCACCGGCAAACACTCCGTTTATACTTTCGATCTAAATAATTAAACTGCAAGATCCCTTATTCCACCATGGCGTTGCGCAGAAAACCAATTTGCTCTTCGCTCAAACCAATTTGTCGCACGTAGGTCTCAACGCCGCCGTAATTTTTCTCTATATGCGCCAACGTCATACGCATAGCTTCGGGCGGACAGCTCTGGCGTTGATAATCTTCCCAGGTAAAGCCCGCCATATCCGCCCCCACCGCCTCTTGGTTGCGCTTAAAATTATCCGCCAGATAATAGGCGCTCAGGCCGTAATCCTGGGCGATGGTCTCGTCCGGCACGCCGGCAAGGCTCATCAACAAGGCCGAAATTATGCCGGTCCGGTCTTTGCCCGCTGCACAGTGGTACATGCCGGGTAAAGCTCCTTCTGTGGCCAGCGTCGCCAAAATTTCGCGGACGACTTCCTGGCGCTGGTCTATATAGGTGCCGTAACTCCAGGCGATGCGCGCCGGCCCCTCATCTGGCGGCGGCTCGGTTTCCAATTTGTCGTCCCCAGCCATGTTGAGGTGGTGGTAATTCAATGCCGTAGAACCCGCAAAAACGTTGGGGCGTTCCTCCAATTCCAGGGTGCGCCGCAAGTCGATAATGGTGCGAATGTCATACTCTTCGACCAGCCTTGTCTGATCCGCTTGGGTCAACAGATGCATGGTGTCGGCCCTAAAAAAGGTCTTCCAGCGGGTGGTCTGGCCGTCTGCCGTAGCGTAACCGCCCAGATCGCGGAAATTCATGCCAGCTTCCAACGGGATGTGTCGTTCCATCGCTTTAAATCCTCCATTTTGCAACTCGGTCTATATTTAAAATCATATTTGCAGCAAAAATATAACCCTTGACTCTACCCGCCGCTAATGCGAACATATCCGCACAACAACCCTGCCAACCATAACTGAGAGAAAACAATGGAACGTCAAAATATAGCATCCGGCGGAACATTTGAGTCCGTGTTCGGCTACTCCCGCGCCGTGCTCGTGGGCGATCACATTCACGTGGCGGGCACCTGCGCCCCCCCCCACGACATGGGCGACGCCTACGAGCAGGCCAAGGGCGCTTTGGGCATTATCGAAAAAGCGCTGGGCGACGCCGGCGCCGGTTTGGAAAACGTCGTGCGCACCGTCGTATACATCACCGACACGGCCCACGCCGAAGGCGTCACCCGCGCCCACGGCGAGACCTTTGGCCACATTATGCCGGCTTCCACCATGGTGGTCATCGCCGAATTGCTCAAGCCCAACCTGGTCGTCGAAATCGAAGCATACGCCATTTTAACTTGATTTCATTCCATAACTAAACTCAGGAGCCCCACATGCCTACCTCTCTTGTGCACGCTGCCCTGCTGGCCGACGGTATTTCTACCACTTCCAAAGACGACCATGCGATTCTGATAGAAGACGGCCGCATTGCCGCCGTCGGCCCTACCGCCCAGCTCACTAAAGACGCCCCTCCCCAAACCGAGACCATCGATCTGGGCACCGCCTGTCTGGCGCCGGGCCTGATCGATGGCCACACCCACGTCAGTTTGGCCGGCGACGGCCGCCCCTACACTGAAATGTTTGGCGAAAGCGACGAAATGATGGTGCTAATCGGCGCCATGAATTTGCAAAAACACCTGCTCGCCGGCATCACCACCATTCGCGAACACGGCGCCCGCAATAAGGTGGGATTTGTCGTCAAGGAAGCAGTGAATCGCGGCTACATCCCCAGCCCGCGCATGCTGGTCAGCGGTCGCCCCATCACCTGCACCGGTGGCCACTTCCACATGTGCAACGAAATCGCCGACGGCGCCGACGAATTGCACCGCTCGGTGCGCCACCTGGTGCACGAGGGCGCCGACTATATCAAAATCATGGCCTCTGGCGGCGGCACCGCCGGCACCATCCCCGGACTCGCCTCCTACACGGTGGAAGAGTTGCACGCTGCCGTCCACGAGGCCCACCACTTTCACCGCCTCACCGCAGCCCACTGCCGCGCC
>CAXGRO010000827.1:0-2554 GCA_964012055.1 uncultured bacterium | reverse complement strand
AAAGACGTCTTTTTGAAAGACATCTAAAAAGAGTAGGGACTACCCCTAAAATGTTATGATCCGATATATCAGATATAATACGATATATCGGATCCGACTTGGGAAATGACACTACATCCCTTCCCCTTATCAATACTGTGGACACTTTTTCGATTTTGAGCGGATTTTTGTAAGGTTTAAATCCGTAAGTGATTATTTATCAATAAGTTACAAATTTCAATGTCTATTTATCTAAGCCGTTATCTATCAATGGCTTACAAAAAGTGTCCACAGTATTGCTTATAAGACCTGATATTTTAGGCGAGGCGCTTAAGTAACAAATACATCCTGGCGATTTGAATCGAAAAATGAATTTTAAAAAGGCTTCTGAGAAATAAAAAAGGCTACGGGATCATACCGTAGCCTTTTTTATTTTATACCAATTGTCTTTCGAAACGCCACAAATTCTAGATAAACGAGCGGTGAGCGGTGAGGGGGTGTCTCTCACCGCGTTACAACGCCAACGCTTTCATAACCCCACCCACTTACCCCTCATTCTCCTTGCGCCACACCTCATACTCCTGCCGTCCCTCATCATTGAGCGGGTAATATTTGTAAAGCGAACCGCCTTCTTCCAGCTTCATGCGACTGAACGTCTCCCAATCTTCGTGCTCGCGCGTCACCCGCGCCACCTCGGCGGCCAATTGCTGCGGCACCACCACGGCGCCGTCGTCGTCGGCAATAATGATGTCGCCGGGCATCACCAGCACGCCGCTCACCGCCACCGGCACGTTGTAGGCCCAGGGGAAGAGGTGCGTCTGCGAGGCGTAATTGGGGGTGAAGCCTTTGGTCCACATGGGAATGCCTATCTTTTGAATGTTGGGCCAATCGCGCACGCACCCGTCCACCACCATGCCCACCCCACCCTGGGTCCTGAAAAACGTCGTCAGCATTTCGCCCACACACCCGGTGTACATATCGCCGTACGCCTGAATGCACAAAATGTCACCCAGTTGCACGTCGCCGAACACCGCCCACAGCGCCGACCGCTTTTCGACGTTTTCCTGCTGGGCGCCCGAGGCCAGGTCTTCGCGCTGCGGCATAAACTGCAAGGTGATGGCCGAGCCCACCACTTTGGCGCCGGGGGTGCGCGGCAGAGGGCCCTGGATAAAGGTCTGGCGAATGCCTACTTTGTGCAGCATAGCGGCGGCGGTGGCGCTGCTCACTACTTGCATGTCTTCCAATAAGGCGGGGTCCGGGCGCTCGTAGGCAGGGCCCTCGATGGGCAACTTAAAGTCCTTTGGCGGAATCAATTCGATGTGTGAATCTTCCATTGTATTTTCTCCTCTGTGCTAGCTGTGATTTCTTTATTTCGGAAGCATAATATAAGGATGTTAGCCATTCCCGTCGCCTGCCTGCCTCAATTCTGTCCACAGGAGGTTTGACAGAGTGTTTCGCATTGGTGTTATTGGGAATAATCCATGTCTTCAAACCAAACAGACAAAAGTTTTATGGACCCCGAGGCAACACAGGTACAGGCCATCTTAGAGCGCCACAACGCGATCCAGCTCGCTTTTATATTTGGCTCCACGGCAAACGGGAAAGCGCGTTCGGACAGCGATTTGGACATTGGCCTGGCGGCGACAACATCCCTGACCGCCGCTCAAAAACTGGAGCTCATGGACGAACTGGCCGTTGAATTCGGCCGGCCGATTGATCTGGTCGACCTGACGACGGCGCCCCCTCCAATCCTGAGTCAGATTCTAACTAAGGGCGTCTGCATTTTAAAGAAAGACGTCAACCTCTACGCCGCCCTAATAAAAAAAGTGTGGTACGACCAGGCCGACTTCATGCCCAACTATAACATGATCCTGCAGCGGCGGCGCCAAAAGTTCATCAATAATGGATAGAGAACTCATACAGGCCAAGTTGGAATCGCTGCGCCGCTGTGTGCAACGCATCCGCGATAAAACGCCTGCTTCGGCGCAAATACTGCTAGACGACTTCGACCTCCAGGACATCATCAGCGTAAACCTGGAGCGCGCCGTGCAGCTATGCGTCGACATCGCTGCCCACCTCATCGCCGATTCCAAAGAGGCCATGCCAACGACTATGGCCGACGGGTTCGATATCTTGCGAAAACTCGATATCATCCCCGCAGAACTGGCTTTGCGCCTGCGCAAAGCCGTCGGCTTTCGCAACATCTCCGTCCACGCCTACCAGGAGATAGACTGGGAAATCGTCTACGCCATCATCACCTCACGCCTGGACGACTTCACCTCCCTGGCCCAGAGAGTAGACGCCCTGCTACAAGCTTCGGAAGAATCCGACTCCTAGGCTGCCGCCTCACACCGCCTTCGTCCTGTTCTTCGCCCTTCTCCGTGCCATCCCAAGAGACTCCATTCATCCAGCGCCTGCAACGGGGCGACCCCGCCGCCTTCCGGCAATTGGTCGAGGAGCACCAGAACCGAGTCTACAACACCTGCCTGGGTTTTTTGCACAACGAGGGCGATGCCGCCGACATCGTCTAGGGCGTCTTTGTAGAAATCCACCGCTCCATCGGCGGTTTTGTCAG
>CAXGRO010000826.1:0-2556 GCA_964012055.1 uncultured bacterium | reverse complement strand
ATTCGAGGCACAGAAAATGATCGCCGACATAGAGGAAGACCTCTTGTCCCGCACCCTCAAAGAGCAGGTCAAAAACAACCAAAATGCCTTTTCTACGGCACGCGACTTCCTGGACCAGGCGGAAGAGCCACCCACCGAGCGCCGCTACAGAACAAATGACACCACGATTGAGAAATTGGGCGTCCTGCTCAATCAAAACCCCAACGGGGTCCTCGTCATGCGGGACGAGTTACAGGGCTTTTTCCGAACGCTGGACAAACCCGGCCACGAAGCAGACCGCGCCTTCTTCTTGGAGGGCTGGAGTGGTAATTCCAGCTTCACTTTCGACCGCATCAAACGAGGCACTATCCACATCGACGCTGTCTGCATCTCGATTTTGGGCTCAATTCAGCCCGGTCCCTTAGCCGCCTACATAAACGATGCGCGCAAGCAGGGGGTAGCAGATGATGGCCTCATTCAACGCTTCCAGGTGTTGGTATGGCCGGAAATATCGACTAAGTGGACAAAGGTGGATCGCGCCCCGGATTTCCAAAGTCGGGAAGCGGTTATGGAAGCGTTCCGAAGACTGGATCGACTCTCGCCTACCGACATTGGCGCCGAACTACCACACGACGGTGACGATCTACCTTACCTCAGGTTTTCGGCGGAAGCACAGGAACTGTTCGACCACTGGCACCAAACCCTGGAGCTACGGCTGCGTGGCGGCGCCCTTGAGCCAGTGATGGAAGCACATCTTGCAAAATACCGCTCCTTGGCACCCAGTATTGCCCTGTTGTTGCACCTTCTGGACGGGGAACGGGGTCCGGTGGGATTAAAGTCGATGGGCAGGGCCGCCAGCTGGTGTGAATACCTGGAAAGCCACGCCTTAAAGATGTACTCATACCGCCCCGACACGGCCGTGAGCTGTGCTAAAGCGCTCGCCCGACGCTTAGACGGCAACGATCTCTCAACCCCCTTCACGGCCAGAGATTTGAAACGGAAGCAATGGAGCGGACTAACCGATGCCGGCGCGGTTAGCGACGCGCTGGATTTGTTAGAGGAATTGGGGTGGCTAAAGAGCAAACAACTGGCTACGGGTGGGCGGCCACAGACGCTCTATGACATTAATCCCCGCATATTCTCGGAAAAAAAGGGGTAATACCATGGACTACTGGTTAAGCAAGCTCGAGGAAATCCTACAGATTGACCGAGAAAATACACTGCCAAAACTGACAAAAGCCCCTTTTGGCAGTTTTGGCAGTGCAGTCGCAGTCGGTGAGAATGCGGTAAAGCCGTCTGAAGAGCCCAGGGACAGCCAAAAAGCTCCCCAGAGCGTCCTCAGCCGCACACCGTATAACGAGGCTCTAAATCCAGTGACTGGGCAGGACCCGGACATCATCATCGAAGCAAGTAACCCCCCCATATCGCCGGGCCAGGAGCTCCCAGCCGGCTATATGATCAAGAACTGTTGGTCCTGTCGTCGCGCACTTTGGTGGAGGGATCGCCTCGGCAACAAAAAGTGCGGCATCTGCCACCCGCCGAGCAACCCGGACCAGGTGGGATGGTATGACGACGAGGGCGAGCACTTTGAGGAACGTGCCGCCATCCTCGAGTATGAGGCCGGCTTGCCACGAGACCTCGCTGAAGCCCAGGCTCGGACCAATGAAACAGCCCCATAAACGGAGCAATACACCATGGACAGACCCTTCAGTCGCTATACATCACCCCCCTACAGACGAAATCAACTTCGCAATCGACGACAACTGCGATGTATGTAGTACCAATTCCTGGCACCGCCTCGATATCGGCCTTTGGACATGCGATCAGTGCGGATCAGAAAGTGGAGGCGATCCTCTCGAAGACCTCTATTACGACCCTACAGACCGAAGCGGGCGCGCCTTGCGGCGGATACGCAGGAAGAAAGCCCGGCGTGCAAAGAAAAGACGAGCTCAGCGACATTGATTTTTCCGCCTACGATTTTAACTCCATTGACGAAAGGCGCCTACGGGCTGAAGTAGGAGATCAACACAAGATGAGCTGGGAATACCGAGGCAATAGCGGCCCCTATTACACGCGAACGCGGTCTGTAAACGGACGTATCGTGCGCGAATATTTTGGCGCAGGGGAAGCCGGTAGACAGGCTGCGGACGAAGATAGGCAGCGACGCGAACAGCGGGAGAAGCGCCGGCGAATGCACCGCGCAACGATTGAGGAGATTGATCGATTAGAATCGCGCGGCATGGCCCTTGAAGGGCTCTGCAGGTCCGCCGTTGAGACTGAGCTCTACAATCGGGGCTACCATTTATGGCACCGCGAATGGCGTAAAAGGTCCAATGGCTGAGCTGGTGTCGAAAACGGAGCAATCCCCCACTGATGATGTGGATGTGGGATCTACGGAAGTTGACTCGGGCGACACCGCCCTCGCGGTCATGGAGCAGTCAGGTAAAACGGCCCTGACAACCGAGCAACGCGCTCGAGCGGAAGCCCTGGCAGATCAAGCGCTGGCCGGCGACCTGGACGCTCTCAAGACCTTCGAGGCGGAAGTCCCCCACGCCCGCCAATACCTGATCGAAGTCT
>CAXGRO010000825.1:0-2563 GCA_964012055.1 uncultured bacterium | reverse complement strand
AAAACCCTGGACTTTGACGGACTGGTCGAATTTTAAAAGTCACACATCACGTTATTATATTTAATAAGACCACGCGGGTTTGAGGGCTTGGAGAATTGGGCTATTGCGGTGCGTTTTGGCATGTGCTTTGCATTGTCGCGTGGCAGTAGTTAGATAAAAAACTGTCATGGAGGAGTGAGATGAAAAAATTAGGTTGGTTTTTGCTTTTCTTTGGTGTCGCAGGGCTGATGGTGGGCGCTCAGGATACGTATCCGCCCGGCACCTTAACGCCGATGGTTGATCTGGAGCTGCAGACGGTGAATGTCAAAGTGCCCGAGCAGTTTCGCGACGACGTGCCCGAGGATCTTACGCTCAATGTGCCGCCGGGGTTTGCGGTGAGCGTTTTTATGGCCGGGTTGCGGGGACCGCGACTGATGGCCTTTGACGATAACGGGGTCTTGCACGTGGGCAATATGGGGCGGGGTCAGATTCTCGCCCTGCCGGACCGCGATCAGGACGGGGTGGCAGACGAGAGCATTGTGGCTCTCAGCGGATTGGTAGAGGGGCACAGTTTGGTGTTCTACAAGGGCGATTATATACGTGGGTGAAGAGAATCAGGTCATTCGGGCGCGCGACAACGACGGCGATCTGGTCTACGAGGAAAAGGACGTTTTTATCTCCGACATTCCCTGGGAGGGGTGGCACGACACCCGCACCATCGTTTTTGACGAGATCAACGAAAAACTCTACGTGTCGGTGGGTTCGCCCTGCGATTTGTGCCGCATGGAAGAGGGGCGCCAGGTGATAGGCAATTCCACCGACCTGGTGCCCTTTAGCCCTGAGCGCGGCGCCATCGTCGAGTTTAATGCCGACGGCACGGGACGGCGTATTTTTGCCACCGGCGTGCGCAACGTCATCGGCATGGCTTTCCATCCCGTCACCAACGAGCTGTGGGGCAATAACAACGGCCACGATCTGGAAGGGCGGACGATACCGCCCGAGTGGATCGACATCATCCGCGACAACGACTTTTTGGGTTATCCCTTTGTGCACAGCCACCAGGTGTGGAACGACTTCAGCATTCCCCAGTACGAAAAACTCTTGCCGATTACGCCGGAGGACAGCCTGCTGGCGGCGCGGCAGAAAAAACCGGTGGGCCTGGTGCCGGCGCACTACGCGCCCATGGGCATTCACTTTTACACCGGCGACCAGTTTCCCGAGATGTACAAGAATGCCGCCTTTGTCGCCTTTAGGGCCGGCAAAGCCAAGTTGTCGTCGCACCCCGGCTACAATGTGTCGGCACTGTTCAGCGAGCCAGACGGTTCCAACGCGCGCATCGGCGAGTTTATCACCGGCTTTCAAACCGGCACGACGCAGAGTTCGGTGTGGGGTTTTCCGGTGGGCTTAGTGACCGACGCCGAGGGCAGCCTCTACGTCACCAGCGACAACGGCACCCACCTCATACTGAAGGTGGTCAGCAGTCCCATCAGCGGTTCCTGGCAGCACAATTTGCCCGACGCGGTAAACGCCGGCGACGCCTTCCAGGTGCAGGCCACGGTGCGCATAGAGCGCCTGGACGCGGCCGGCGGCGCGCCGCAAGTGACGGCCGACTTGAGTGCTTTGGGCGGCCCGGCGGCGGTGCCTTTGGTCGACGAAGGCGACAACACCTATCGCCTCGACACCGGCCTGGATCTGGAGGGGGTGCCCATTGGCGTCCATCGTTTGCTGGTGCGCCTGGAGCAGGAAATTGACGGCCGGGTGCGCAGTTTTGAATTCTCCAAATCGATTTCCATCGTGCCGCCCGATCGCCCAATTTTTAACGACGAGCTGTTGGCCGACTGGCAGGTGATTGGCGACAAGGGCGCCCAGGTGCTGGGCGCCACAACCGACGGACCCATTTTCCACGGCGACAAGGCGCTGGCGGTGCAGGTGGAACCCCCCGGCACCTATTCTCCCTGGACTCTGGATATAGTGCCGGAACAGACCGTCGATCGCTTTGGTTTTGCGGGCTTGCGCTTTGCCTTCCACCCCGGCGACACCGAAGCGCCGCGCATTCCCATTTTTCTGCTCAGGATCGACGAGCTGACGCTGGATTTGGGGCGGGAAGAAAGTGAATACCAGCTCGATTTGAACCGGCGCGAGTGGCAGGTGGTGGAAATTCCCTTCACCGCCTTTGACCAGCAAAACCACTACGGGGACGGCCTGCGCGACCAGGTGGACGCGGTGGACGCCGTGCGCCTCGAAGGCACCTTGAACGGCACGTTTTACCTGGACGATGTGCGCCTGGTGACCTCCATTCCGGCGGTGGCGCCGGCGGAATGGAGGTCGATTACCGCGGTGCTGGAGGGCCACAGCGAGGCGCTGCCCGGTTCTTTTGCCCTGGAGCAGAACTATCCCAATCCGTTTAACAGCGAGACGGTGATCCGCTACGCGCTGCCCAAAGAGGCGTCGGTGGATTTGACGGTGTACAATATGGCCGGTCAGGAAGTGGCCAAGCTGGTATATGGCCGGCGTCGAGCCGGGGTGTATAAGGTGTACTGGGACGGCCGCGACAACGCCGATCGCGAACTGGCCAGCGGCAACT
>CAXGRO010000824.1:0-2566 GCA_964012055.1 uncultured bacterium | reverse complement strand
GCTGTGAGTCCCGGCACCCTTTCCCCCGGCATCCCCCCCCACAAAGCACCGCCGGCAAAACCGCCACCCCCTGGCACCGGCGGCCGTATGGTTTATTGGCTGCGCGGGTTATATACTTTCTGACGAGATTCTACTTACTGTAATCTGATTTAGGCTTTTGCCAACCAACCCCCGTCTACATAGAAGTCTTGGCCGGTGATGTAGCTGGAGGCGTCTGAGGCTAATAATATTGCGATGCCGGCCAGGTCTGCGGGCGTGCCCCAGCGACCCAGCATGGTGCTCTGGGTGCGCTGGGCGCGGCGTTGAGGGTCGTCCCAGCTGTAGCTGGTCATGTCGGTGCGGAAATAGCCGGGGCCGATGTTGTTGACGCGGATGCCAAAGGGGGCCAGGTCGCTGGCCAGGGCTTTGGTCATTTGTCTGAGGCCGCCCTTGGTGGCGGCGTAGGCCGGGTTGTTGGAGGCGCCGCGTTCGGCGGCGATGCTGGTGATGTTGATGATGGAACCGCCGTCCTGGTCTTTCATGACGGGGGCGAAATTTTTGGCGAGGCGGTAGGGGGCTTCCAGGTTGACGCGCAGGGTTTTTTCCCAGTATTCGTCGGGGTAGTCGAAGAGTTCCTCTGTGAAAGTGACGCCGGCGCCGTTGACCAGCACGTCTATTCTGCCGTGTTCAGATAAAACGTGGTCGACGAGTGCCTCGACTTGAGCGTGGACAGAGAGGTCGCAGGGGTAGGCGGTGGCTTTGATGTTTTGGGTGGCGAATTCCTGGTGGGTGGCGTGCAGGCGGTCTGAGTTGGCGCTGACTAAAACGGTGGTGGCGCCGGCTTTGAGCAGGGCCTCGGCGATGCCCCGGCCCAGGCCGCGGCTGGCGCCGGTTACCACGGCGACTTTCTGATCGAGTGAAAAGAGTTGATCGAGGTAGGTCATAATTATTGGTTATTTTGGTAAGTGAGCACAATGCGCACGTCTTTTAGGAGAATGGGGGATTCTCTGTGAGGGGAAGTTTTGAGCATGCCAATTTCGAGTTGATTGGGGCCTTTGTTGATTGGCAAATTGGCGAGGTCGAATTCGATGGCGTCGAGTTCTAGTGGATTTTCCTCCAAACGCGAAGGGTATTGGTTCCACTCTGAGTCATAACTGGTTTTGGTCCAGGGGTGCGCAGGGGGATGGGCATCGGCCCAGGAGAGAGCAGTTCCGTTGAATTGGATGGCGAGTTCGTCTTCAACTTCCAGGTTTTCGAATCCCAGGCCGAGAGTGCAGCTTTGGAGTGTATCGTTGGCGCTGGCGGTCTGGACATCGTCGTTGACGTCTATAGTCAGGCGGGCGCCGCGCTCTACCTGGGTTTCGGCCAGGGAAACGGGGAGTTGGCCGCGGTGGATGGCGTTGCGGAAGGAATAGCCCAACTGGCTGGTGGGGCGGGCGCGGTCGGTGTAGCTGAGGGCGTAGCATTTGTCGGCGCCGGCGAGGCGGGATGGGGTGGCCATGGTGGCCAGCACGGTGCGGCGCCACTCGTTGGACATGCTGTAGTAGTTGAAGAGGTAGAGGCCGTCGACGCCGGCGTCCCAGTAGCGCGCCGCCACGGCGTACAATTGGTTTTCGTCGAGCATGCCGCTGAGGGCTTCAAAGGGGCCTAAGATAAGGCAGTCGGTGTCGCGGGCGGCCTGGACGAATTCGGCGGATGGGGTTTCGAAGGCGATAAAACCGCCGCCGCCGATGACTATGTCGACCAGGCCTTCGCTAATCCAGGTGGCGGCGTCGAGGCCGATGCGGCGGGCGTTGTACAGCGTTGGGGGGACGCGGGCGGCCAATTCTATTTTTTTGTTTTTGGCGGCGCTTACCTGGTCTATTTTGCGGCGGATGTGGGCGATCATATCGGTGATGAGATACCCTTGAGCCTGGGCTTCTTCGATGCGGAAGTAGGCGGGGTGGCGCATGAAGTCGAGTTCTATACCGTCGATGTCAAAGCGTTCGATGAGTTCGCAAACGATGGCGCTCATATGGCGGCGAACTTCGGGAAAGGCATAGTTGAGGCCGGTGCGAATGCCCCATTCGAGGCCGCCGTGGGGCAGCTCTTCGCCGGGGCGGCCGATGAGCAGTTGGGGGTGGTCGCGGCGCAGGTGGCCGTAGTTGGGGGCGGCTTCGTCCATGTCGTAGTGTTCGTTCATGCGCACCGAGGGGAAGAAGCGCAGGCCGGCTTCGTGGCAGAGTTGGGAGATGAGAGTGACGGGGCCGCCGTGGTCTTTGATGAGTTGGCGCAGGTTGGTGTAGCGGCGTTGTTCGGCAGGGTCGGTGAGATCGTAGCCCTCGCCGTAGAGTTCGCCGATTTCGGTTTCGTAGTCGTACACTTCGTGGCCGCCGATGGACCAGAGGAAGGTGTCGACGGGGGTGTTGGCATAGGGGGCGATCATTTTTTCGCGCATCAGGTTGGGGGTGAGGGGTGGGTCATAGGCGCCGATGATCCAGCCGTCGTCATTGCAGAATATGCGGGGAGAGGTCATGGGGTCTCCTTGTTGTGTTGGGGGACGGCCGGTAAGGGGGCTTGCCTTTGGCGCTTTGTGAGTCCCTCGGGC
>CAXGRO010000823.1:0-2575 GCA_964012055.1 uncultured bacterium | reverse complement strand
GAAACCTACGCCCGCTGGGTGCAGAGCTACCGCGACCTGCCCATCCTCATCAACCAATGGGCCAACGTGGTGCGCTGGGAGATGCGCACCCGGCTCTTTTTGCGCACCGCCGAATTTCTCTGGCAGGAGGGGCATACCGCCCACGAAACGCGCGACGAGGCCTGGAAAGAAACCCTCGACATGCTGCAGGTCTACCAGGACTTCGCCGAACAGTACATGGCCCTGCCCGTGCTCACCGGCGAAAAGACGGCCAACGAGCGCTTTCCCGGCGCCGACAATACCTTCTGCATCGAGGCCATGATGCAGGACCGCAAGGCCTTGCAGGCCGGCACCAGCCACTTCTTAGGCCAGAACTTCGCCAAAGCATCCGGCATCCTCTACCAGAGCCGCGAGGGCAATCAAGAACACGCCTGGACCACCTCCTGGGGCGTCTCCACCCGCCTCATCGGCGGCATGATCATGGCCCACGGCGACGACGACGGCATGGTGATGCCGCCGCGCCTGGCGCCCAGTCAGGTGGCCATTTTGCCCATCGTGCGCAAGGAGGAAGACCGCGCCCGCATCTTGCCCTATTGCGAAGAGGTCGCCGACAAAGTGCGCGACCAAACGTACGATGGCAAAGCCGTCGACGTGGTCGTCGACACGCGCGACATCAACGCCGGCGAGAAGGGCTGGAATTGGGTCAAAAAGGGCATCCCCCTCACCGTGGAAGTGGGGCCACGCGACATGGAGAGCAACTCGGTTTTTGTCGGCCGCCGCGACAAGAGCCGCAAAGAGCGCTACGGTCAGGATCGCGACGAATTTGCCGCCGGCGTCGCCGACGTGCTCGCCGACATCCAGAACAACCTCTTGCAACGCGCCCGCGCCTTCCGCGACGAGCACACCCACGCCATGGACGCCTGGGACGATTTTGTCGCGTTCTTCACGCCGCAAAATAAAGAAAAGCCCGAAATCCACGGCGGCTTTGCCCTGTCGCACTGGTGCGGCAACAGCGCCTGCGAAGACAAAATCAACGACGACCTGTCGGTAACCATCCGCTGCATCCCCTTCGACAGCCAGGAACACGGCGCCGCCCCCTGCATCGCCTGCGGCGACGAGGGCAAGGACAGCGTCGTCTTCGCCAAATCTTATTGAGAGGAGACCCCATGCAACCCTACAACGATTCCACCGCATATATCGACGACGGCGCCGAACTGGCCCGCCGCATGGAACGCGACGGTTACCTCTTTATCCGCGGCCTGCTGCCCACCGATGTCGTCGAGGACTTGCGCCTCAAATTCCTCGCCATCGCCCGCGACTCGGGCTGGGTGCAGCAAGGCACCCCTCTGGAGGAAGCCATCGCCGACCAAAACGGCTTCTGCGTCGAGCCCGAGCCCGACTATATGGAGCGCTACGGCAAAATGTACTTGCTGCCCGAGTTCCACGCCGTCCAACACCGCCCCGAACTCGTCGGCCTGCTCGAGCGCATGTGCGGCGAGTCGATCTTGCCCCACCCGCGCCTGATCGGCCGCACTATCTTCCCCCAGCGCGAGACCTTCACCACGCCGCCGCACCAGGACTTCATCCCCATCCAGGGCACCGCCGACACCTACACCGCCTGGTTTCCGCTCAGCGACCTGCCGCCGGGCATGGGCGGCTTGCAGGTAGCCGAAGGCTCGCACAAAAGCGGCGTCTACGACTTCCGCCCGTCCCTGGGCGCCGGCGGCATCGAAATCACCCAGTCCTTCGACAACGCCTGGCGGGGCAACCCAATGTCTCAGGGCGACGTGATTTTCTTCCACAGCATGGCCGTACACCAGGGCGTGCCCAACACCAGCGCCAGCCTGCGCATGTCCATCGACGCCCGCTACCAGAAAATCAGCGATCCCATCGACGCCGGCAGCCTGCTGCCCCACACCAAGCCGCAAAGCTGGGAAGAAATCTACGCCGACTGGCCCGCCGACAGCGAGCTAAAATACTACTGGAAAAAGTGGGACATGCAATTGGTCGAATACGACACAAGCTACCACGACAAGCGCGACGAGATGGGCATTGCTATGGCCGAAAAAGGCGACCCCGAATCGCGCTCCACCCTGCAGCGCATCATCGCCCGCGACCCCGACCCGGCCAAGCGCGAGCGCGCCCAGGAATTGCTCGATGCGTTAAATGCGGCGGTATCATAAAGGAAAATAAATAGATTAAAATCTCTCACGACCGCCGTCTGGACTTCTTGGCCATCTTACTCTTGGACTTGGCTGTTTTGCGCTTCGCCTCACCCCATAGCGCCCAGCTGATGCGGCCGAAATCCCTGGGCATAATACTGGCCACCTGCCGCTTCTTCACGCGCTCCCCCATATTGGCCAGCGCCCGCTCCAGCGCCGCCCGGGTCATCTTCTCGTCCTCCAACCCCCGCACTGCCTGTTGCACACTCTTACCCCGCTGCGCAAAGAGTCGCTCCAACAAATCCTTAAAGAAATCTTCCGAGGGAATGTCAAACTTGGGTTTAGTGCGCCGCAGTTCCACCATAGCGCTGTCGACATCGGGCTGAGGATAAAACGCCGAGCGGCCGACCGCCTCCAACAGCTCGGCATTAGCC
>CAXGRO010000822.1:0-2580 GCA_964012055.1 uncultured bacterium | reverse complement strand
CCCCAGATCAAAAGCCCCGCCGGTTTCGCGCAACTTACCCTGCTTAAAATCGGTCCAATCGCCGTTGACGCGGTTGATGCGCCAGTCTGGATAATCGCCTGACTGGCGTTTTTTGGCTTCCATCAATTCGCGCATAAAAATGCCGCTGCGTTTAAAACCGGGGACCTCGAGATTGGCCAAATTATTGGCTATGACTTCCTGCTTGGCCGATTTGGGCAACATGCCCGATGACGAGGTGTACAGTCCTTCAATCATTATTCTTTTAACTCACTGGCATAATTTGCAAATGCTTTGCCCTGGGGAAAGCAAGTCGTGTGCCACTTTTTTAGATATGATATATATCAAAAAATAACAGCATGTTATATCGATTTGTCTTTTTTCTTTCTGACTCCATATCGGAAAGATCTTCCAGAAGCCTGGGAGCTTTTTCCCCGCCTTGCCACAGTTGCTCTCCCCTTTGCCCTTGATTAAATTCCAGACTAGACATTCACTGCTCCCGCAAGACAGACTAGGTGGCGCGGGAGCCTTTGCGGATCGATCACCATGCGCATTTTTTTATCGCTTTTTCTTTTCTTGTTGGCTTTGACCGCAGGTCTCCTCGCCTCTGAGGAGACCGTTTCACCCCTATCTCCCCCGCCCGAAACCGATGCCGGTATGGTACAAATTGGCGATTTTGCCATTGATGTATACGAATTTCCAAACCGCAAAGGGACGTTGCCCATGGTCGATGTCACTTGGGAGCAAGCGCAGGATTTGTGCCAGGCGCAAGGCAAGCGCCTGTGTACTGAGAACGAATGGGTGCAGGCCTGCCGCGGCCCCCAGAATTACATGTATAGCTACGGCGACGTTTTTGAACCCCACCGCTGCAACACCCCCTACCAGGAAGGCGGGCAGTGGCAGCGCGGCCAAACGGCGGCCAGTGGTCAGTTTGACCAGTGCAGCAACGGCTACGGGGTGCACGATATGATCGGCAATGTGTGGGAGTGGACAGATAGTTGGTACGATCGCGCCCAGGGTTGGCGCGTGGTGCGCGGCGGCTCTTGGTTCCAGAACGTCAACTTGGCGCGCTCCGACGGCCGCTACGGCCGTCATCTCGACGCCGAATTCCGCCTCGACTTAGTCGGATTCCGCTGCTGCCAATCGCGCCCCCTACCAGAGGAGTAAAACCTGGCCTGCTCTTTGCTTAATTTGTATCAGTTTAGGACTGACGAGCAGCATACAGACAAATGCATCAACTTGTTTTTTAAATACTTACAAAATTATCATCAATAAAAATAAAACGCAATCTTGGGGCGCATATTTCCCCCTTTGAGGTGTCCCAGCAGCAAGGATTTCCATGAACAGTAAAACCACTCTGCTTTTTGTTCTGGCCATGTGCCTGTCCTTTCCCGCCATTCTGGGCTTTATGCTTGTCCTGAGCACGCCCGACAAGCGTCCCAAACGCAAACGCGTGGCGGTTAAACAAACGGCGACAAAACCCACCCCCAAAAGAGATCCGGCACTGGTGGCCCTGGAACAGCGCAAAGCCCAACGCCTGCAAAAAAAGGCCGCTGCCCCTTCTCCGCTCGAAAACGAAACAACCGTTTCGGACCCAACACCGCCGGCCGCGGCCGTTTCTGCCGCAGCCAGCGTGGCTCAGGTAGACCAGGCCGCCGTGCGCGAAATTCAAAAACTCAAGCGCGAAATTCAACAGCAAGTTTCCTCGCTAGAGAAAAACCGCAACAACCTGGTTTCCCAACTGGCCCGCCAATTGGTCGACATGCCGGCCGCCAACGCCGCCACCCAAATCAAAACGCTGGACGACGAGGCGGCGACCCGCGTCCTGGCCCAGATATCTACAACGCAGCGCAACCCCATTCTCCAGCAGCTAACGCCCAAGCGGGCCAAGCGCCTCAACCGCAGCCTAGCGGCTTACGCCGCCAATTGAGCACATTTCCATGGCCATTCTCAAAGTGAGCAACATGGGGCATCCCGTATTGCGCCGGCGCGCCGCTGACATCCCCCCAGAGCAAATCGACACGCCGGCGCTGCAGCTTTTTATAGATGATATGATCGAAACAATGCTGGATTACCAGGGCATCGGCCTGGCCGCACCCCAGGTTTTTCGCTCGCTGCGCCTCATAGTCCTGGGCATTCCAGAAATTGAAAGCGAGGAAGACGGCGGCATCCCCCTCACCGTGCTCATCAACCCAGAATGGCTCCACCTCTCCGAAGAACAGGTAGAAGATTGGGAGGGTTGCCTGAGCATTCCGCAACTGCGCGGCAGGGTACCGCGCGCCCAAGAAGTGGAAGTGCGCGGTCTAGATCGCCAGGGCAATGCCGTCGGGTTACAGGCAGAAGACTACTTTGCCCGCATCTTGCAGCACGAAATTGACCACCTCGACGGCATTCTCTATCTCGACCGCATGCGCAATTTCGAAAGCCTCACCTTCCAGGAAGAATACGAGCGCTATTGGCAACCTGAGGTAGAATGAGTCCGCCGCTCGACGTCTAACCTTACTTTCAATGCCCCCCTCACGATTGGTGCGAAGCGCGTCGTCTTCAAGCCTGGTCGTTACACGAGCAAGGCTGGAAGCAGCG
>CAXGRO010000821.1:0-2594 GCA_964012055.1 uncultured bacterium | reverse complement strand
CGCGTGGGAGAATTGCGCGATTGGCTGGAGGGCGGCGGCGGTTTGCTCTTGTGCGCGCCTTTTGGCGAGTTGGCCGCTGCTTTGGAGGATTGGTTGCCGCTGCAGCCGCTCGGCGAGCGTGCCGCACAACCCGATCACACTACTATTGAAGGCATCGGCATGCGGCATTACGCCGAAGGCGAATGGCAGGTTGAAAGTGATGCGCAGGAGAGGCGGCGCATCTGGCGCAAATTGCACACGCAGACGTTGGAGCGCGTCGACCCGGTGGTAGGTTTGCAATTGGGCACACCGCATTGCACGTCGGAACGCCTCATGTTGGAGCCGGACGCCAAGGTGCGCATTGGCTATTGGGTGCCCTGTGCGGCGCATCCAGAGGCGATTGTGTCGTTGCGTTTTACCGATGAGGACGCTCACCCCGCCGTCGGTTTGCGCGAAATCGGCCAGGGGCGCATTGTGGCCATGGCCAGCCGGCCGGCCTGGGGCACCCACTACCGCAAAGCCGTGTGGGACGGTTGGGGCCAGTACCATCGCGCTCTATGGGCGGGTCTGATGGGCTGGCTGGTCCGGCGCTGGTGAACAGTACAAACTTATATCGAGGAGAGATCATGATCGTTAATAATTTCGACAAAGGGCCCGAAGGCTGGTGTTCGTACGACTACCATGCCAGCATGGTGGCCGACGGCATCAATATTTTTGTGCTGACCACCTGGGCGGCACAGGGCGGCGTTGACAATGGGGCGTATATCTGGACCGACCACCGGCGCTGGAGCGCCGACACGCCAGAGCGTCCCCTGTCCATCCTGCCACTGCTGATTTACCGCAGCTGGATAGGCGCCGATCCCATCGACCTGCGCCGGGCCGAAGTTTCGGTTTATTTGCGCGGCGACGATCTGCGCCTGGACGGGGCCCAGTGTTTTTTCTGGGTAGTGGCTCCCAACACGCGCTGGCACTACACCGCCCAGCCGCTGAGCATAGGGGACGGCGACTGGTCCGGCGCCAACCGCTTTGCGCTTGCGGTGGACGAAGACCAGTGGCACCGCAGCTGGTCTGCCGATCCGGCCAAGCCTACGTCGCTTGAACAAACGCTGAACGAGGCGGTGAGTTATGGGTTTTCCTTTGTGGGCTTCTCCAGTGAAGTCACCGGCAAATTGTCGATGAGTAAATTTGCCATCGACGTTTCTTAAGGGATATGGGCAATGGGGGCTTTTTCGGTGGTAATATTTGGCGATATGCAGGAGCAAAACGACATCGCCCGGCGCATAATCGCACTGGCCGCAAGTATGCAGCCCGACCTCTGTATCATTCTGGGGGATCTGGTCAGCACGGGCAGCAATGCAGAACAGTGGGAGGAATGTGTCCACATGCTGGAGCCGCTGCAGCAGTGTTGCGAAGTTGCGGTTCTGCCCGGCAATCATGACTACGAAAGCGCCGGCGTTGCCGATAATTTTTGCGCCCGCTTCCGCCGCGCTCAGGATACCACCTATATGGCGCTCAGGCGCGGCGGTTGCCGTTTTATTTTGCTCGATACTATGCTCTACGACCGCGATCCGGTGGAAAAAGGCCGTTTCCCGCCCGATTTGCCGCAGGCTGCGTGGTTGGAGGGCGAATTGCAGCAGGCAAAGGAATTGGGCGAGCCGGTTTTTGTCTGCGGCCACCACCCCATATTCATGTCGAGCGAACTCTATTTCTGCACCTCTACGACGATTAGGGTGGACGAAAGCGGTGGCGAATTGGCGCTGGGTACCCTGCTTCCCATATTGCTGCGCGGCGGGGCGCAGATGTATTTTGCCGGGCACATACACCTTTACGAGAAAAGCAAATACCAGGACATGCACTGCATCATTTCGGGGGCCAGCAGCTACGATCATCCCAATTTGCAAGAAGGGGGCAATAGCTTTGCCGAATTGCGCCTGGAAGTCAATCACCTCTGCCATCTGGAGTTGGGCGACGACAGCGTTAAAGGCCAGGCTGTGGACGAATGGGGGAATGTGATAGACGAATGGGAGGAAGTGCTGCGGGGTGGTTAATCCCAGCGCGGCAAGCCGCTGAACGAAGTGTTAGAAGTTTGGCTGCGCTGTTCAGTTGCCGGTCCGGTTAGTTCGTAAACGCCGCCCGCTTCGGTGGCAAAAGTAAGTATTTCTCCACGTAGTGATTCTTCACTGCCGTCGCGCAGATCTCTGCACACAACTTCGCCATCTGTCCACGGGTTATGGACGACACAATTGTTGCCGGCCTCACTGGTGATCTGTAGCCACTCTGTAGTGCCATCGCGGTAAGAGGCGCTGATCAGAAAAGCGCCTTCGGCGCGCAGGGTGGTGAAAGAAACGTCTCCCCAGGTTTCGGGCACGCAAGGGAAGAGGCGAATTTTGCCGCCCCAGCTCTGCAAGAGCATTTCCATGATGGCCGATGCTGCGCCGGTGCCCGCTTCCATGGTGTTGATGAAACCGTGTTCGGCGGTGTAGAAGCCGGTTTGGCGCCAGTCGACGCTCACCTGCAGGGTGTTGTGCAGGATGACCTGGTCGGTGTAGAAGCGCAGCATGCTGTGGGCCATTTGGGTGCGGCGGGCGCGGCAGGCGATGAGGGCAATCCAGGCG
>CAXGRO010000820.1:0-2603 GCA_964012055.1 uncultured bacterium | reverse complement strand
GTCGACTGCACCATCAACGGCATCGGCCGCAACCCCCACAGCCTGGCGCGCATAGCCCGGGCCACCGGCCTCAACGTCATCATGGGCTCGGGCTACTACACCGCCCCCAGCCACCCGCCCGACCTCAGCGCCAAAAGCGAAGACGACATCGTCGCCGAAATCATCAACGACATCGAAGTAGGCGTGGGCGACAGCGGCATAAAATCCGGCTTCATCGGCGAGATCGGCTGCTCCTGGACTCTAGAAGAAAACGAGCGCAAAACCCTGCGCGCCGCCGCCGTCGCCCAGCAGCACACCGGTGCCTGTCTGAGCATCCACCCCGGCCGCAACAGCGCCGCCCCCTTTGAAATACTAGACATCATTCAAGAAGTTGGCGCCGACCTCAGCCGCGTCATCATGTGCCACATCGACGTGCGCCTGCGCCAGTCCGATGAGCGCCTCAAACTGGCCCAGAGCGGCTGCTACCTCGAGTACGACGTCTTCGGCTGGGAGGGCCACTTCCCCAGCTACTGGACCACCGACGACTACATGGACATGCCCAACGACACCCAGCGCATCTACGAAATCATCGAGCTGATAAACGCCGGCCACCTCGAACAAATACTTATCTCGCAAGACATCTGCCGCAAGACAGCATTGCTGTCGTACGGCGGTTGGGGTTACGCCCACATCCAGAATTACGTCGTCCCCATGATGCGCCAACGCGGCATGAGCCAGGAGCAGATCGACGCCATCTGCATCGACAACCCCAGGCGCCTGTTTAGCTTCATCTAAGGTAGGAGTATCCTTTCAGCATGCCGCAAATCAATCGTCTATTGTATGCTTGCCGATGAGCAGGTCGGCCGGAATGCCCAGATGTTTTTTCAAGGCTTCGATCTGTCCCAGAGAAAGAAATTCCAGGCGCTCGTAGTCTTCAGTAGCGGGTGCGGGATCTAGATCCAGCAACTGATCGATTTCTTCGATGGCCGCATTGTATTCGGCGGCATTTCGCAAAACGTGAGGTTTGGTAAAATCGAGTATTGTTGACATAGGGTCCTCCTCTATTACTAACTTGGTCTATATTTCCGCGTTGACGATATCCAGCAAGAACCGCGTCGCATCCAGCCGCGACGCCCGCGACGGCGAGTGGCCGGGAGAATCCACCACGTGCAATTCATTTAGCAATACATCCTTGGGCAAGGTCCGCCGCTGCCTCTCAAACAATTTCATAGCAAAGCCCACACAGGCTTCCGTCCCCACTATGTCATCTCACCACATAATGCCCCGCCTCCAAAAACGGCCCCACTGGATGATTCTGCGTCTCATCGTACAAAGCATATTGAATCGTAGCACTAATATTCACCAACAACCCCGCCACCGCCACCGCCCCCCCGCGCCGCCGCATTAATCCGCAACCCCCCGCCCTCACACCTAAACGCCTTCGTAACCAACGTCCCCCCCTCCTCTCCCACATCCACCGACACAAACCCGTCCAACCGCAACTTGGCCAAACAAATCGGCCCACTGCGCCCCGTAGGCCCATGCTCCACCGCACAGGGAGCGTAATAAAACCATAACTCATCCCCCATCACCACCGGCGCATTGGCCACGTAAATCTCGCCCGCACCCAAACTATTGGGCAGCCCGTTCGCCATAAACGGCCGACGCTCCCCCACCCGCTCCCACGCAACCCCGTCGCGACTGACCGCCAATTGCACATCAACGGTGCCCAAAAACCGTATGTGGGGCTCCCTCAGGGTCCGTGTGATAAACCATCAACTGCCCAATGTACAACCCCTCATACTTAAACGTCGGCATCTGGTAGAACTGCGTGCCCTCGGGATCCTGCGCGTCCGGGGCAATGCCAACGGGACGGGGAATCGCTTCGCTGTCTACATGTCCCAGAGAAGACAGCAGGCCCGTAGCCGAGTCGGCGGCAAACGCGGCAATGCTGTCGTGGCCGCGGTTTGGCACGTACACCGCCTTACCCGACGGATGGACCCGCACCGAAGCCGTACTGTTGTCCCCGGCGAACCCCTCCTCGGGAAGCGTCGATATCGATTGCAATTTATCCAGTGTCCCGCTCTCGCCATCCAACCGATAAACCGCCAACCTGCGTCACGCCGCCGCTCTGCGGGTCAATGCGAAAACTCACCACCCCGCTATACCCCTCGTCGCGCACTTGCTGATAGAGATATTTCTGGGAAGGATCGATGCAAAGCTGCCACGGCTACGCCGCCAGCTCTATCTCGTGACGCAGCGCCAGCTTGCCGGATTCCGGCTCCAGCGCAAACACCAGAAACCGGCGCTCATCGGTTATGGGAACGTAGACATAATGCCGCATCTATAATCTCATACCTCAGGAGGCATGATCAGGCCTTCGGGATTGCGCACTCCATAGGTGGGCCCCAGTTCGCGGTAATCCGTACCTGTGCGGCCGTTCCAATCCCAGACCACCTCGCCGTCTTTCAAAGTGAGTTCGCAAAACAGGCGTTCGGTGCCCTCAAATTGGCCGCCTCTCACGTCGAGATAGGCGAAGTCGCCCTGCATGCGCTGCAATCCAGCCACATCGGCCAGGGCGCCTACACTCAGATGCCCCAACTCTTCGTGGCCTATTTCGCGCG
>CAXGRO010000819.1:0-2612 GCA_964012055.1 uncultured bacterium | reverse complement strand
GGCGATGTGCGCATTGGCGACAATGCGGCCCTGGTCGATTTGCAGGGGCTGCGGCAACTGGCGCACGTAGGCGGCACCTTGCACGTGGGCAATAACGCGGCGTTGCGCAGCTTGGAGGGGCTAGAGCGTTTGGCCAGTGTGGGCGGTAGAATCATGCTCATCGTCGAGAAGAATCCTTTGCTGCCAACTGCAGAGGCCGAGTTTTTGGGGGCGCAGTTGAAGGATGCCGGGCTCGAGGGCAGTGTACTGATTGCCGACAATTTGCCGTAATTACTTTACTTTCTTTATTTTCGCCTTTGACATTTGCGGTTTTTGTGGGAAGACTGGGTTGGGTTGGTATGACGGGTCCGTTTGGGGAGGCCCTCCCCAAACGGACCCGAATTGTTATTTTTAAAGCTCGTACTTGGACTGCGCCAGATCGCTTGCCTTTAATAACTTCACTTTAGCGATCACCAACTTTTACCAGCGGAGATTCACGAGAGACCCCGCCCCATCCCTCGTGAATCGTCCAACGCTTCACACCAACGTCCGTACCAGACCAACAGAAAAGGACAAAAAATGACTTCTCCAACTGCCCATCCCATTCACGTAGACGAAGCAGACGTTCAGTTTTACAACGAAAATGGTTATTTCATCTACCAACACCCTCTCTTTCCCACCGAAAAATTCCAACAACTCAAAAATTTCTTCGAAGACCTGCTCAACAACCTGCCCCCTGAAAAACGCCCGGAAGCCATGGACGTGCCTCACTTTGCCCACCCAGAACTCAACGAATGGCTGCTGGCCGACGAAGTACTCGACTTCGTAGAACCCTTCCTCGGCCCCAACATCGCCCTGTGGTCGAGCCACTTCATTTGCAAACCCCCCGCCGACGGCCAGCGCGTGCCCTGGCACGAAGACTCGGCCTATTGGGGCGAGCGGCTCGACAAACACCAGGTAATGACCGTGTGGCTGGCCATCGACGACTCCACCGTGGAAAACGGCTGCATGCGCGTCATATCCGGTACCCACCGCCACGGATTTTCCGACTATGGGCCGGTAGACGATCCAGACAAAAACGTCTTTGGTAGGGAAATTATACCAGAGCAAGTAGACGAGAACAGAGTAGTGGACCTGGAGGTGCTGGAGGGGCAGTGCCACGTCCACTACGCCAAAATGGTACACGGGTCCAACGCCAACACCAGCGCCAAACGGCGGTGCGGTTACACCATGCGCTACATGCCCACATCGGTCAAAATGAAAGACCCGCCCAAGCGCTCCGAACACGCCATTTACCTGGCCAGGGGCAAAGACCTGGCCGGCAACCAATACGCAGATCCCACTACACAATTTGTCGAAGGCATTCGCTAAGCAGGAGGGAAGATGGACGAAGGACGAACAATAAAAGTCGGCGTCTACGGCGCCGGCAACCATTCCAGGGGCAAACACATTCCCGACCTCAAACAAATCGACGGGGTGGAATTGGTCGCGGTGTGCGATGTCATCGAAGAATCGGCCAAAAAAGTGGCGGCCGAATTTGAGATTCCTGCGGTCTATAGCGACGGACATAAAATGCTGGACAATGAAGAAATGGATGCCATATGGTCCATTGTGCCGGCGGTGGCGCGCGAGAACGATGTGGAAGTGGTCGCGGCCGAGCGCGGCATCCACCTCTTCATCGAAAAACCGCAGGCGCTCGACATGGCCACGGCGTGGCGCATCGAAACGGCATTGCAGGGCTCGGGGGCGCTGGGCACCGTGTGTTTTCGCGAGCGCTACCGGCCGATTTTTAGGGAAGTCAAACGCTTGCTGGAGGACAAAGAAGTCGTCCACATTCGCTTTCAGCAGGCGTCGGAACTGCCGGTGGGACACGAGGACAGGGGCATTGAATTGCGCTCCACATTTTTGGGGTGGGGGCCGCACGCGGTCGATTATGCGCGCTATATGAGCGGTCTCGACATGGTGCAGGCCCAGGCCTTTGGTTGTCGCGCGGAGCCCTATGAGATGCCACTGTCGACCTCGTGCAATTTTCTTATGTCCAACGGCGCCACCATGAGTATGACCTTTTTGGCCGCGGGCTCGGGGTCGCCGGCGGGGGAACCCTATTTTCTGTTTTATTACAAAGGTGGGTATGTGGGGTTGCACAACTACACCTATATCGACATGAACGGCGAGAATGTCTACCAGGCTGAAGACTACGACCCTTGGTTTGAACTGGATCGCGTTTTTGTCGAGTCGATTCGCCGCGGCGAATCGGGCGAATTGCTCAACGATTACCGCGACGGGCTCCATTCACTGGCGCCGGTGCTGGCCGGCTGGGATTCGGCGCATCAGGACGGGCGCATTATTGATATTGCTCCGTATATGGCCGTATGAGCGCTAATTCTGCTCGACGGTGAGAAACTGATCGGTGGCCAGGTTGTGGAGTCGTTGTTGGCCGCCGTCGGGCCAGTGGATCTCCAGTGAGTCGACGCGGTTGCAGGGACCCAGGCCAAAGTGCTGGCGCAGGTCGCCGGCGCTCAAATAGCTGCCGCTGCTGCGCACTTCGCGGATCTGGGTGCGGCCGGCGCAGCTCAGGCGCAGGCGGGCACCGATGGCATCGCGGTTGTGGCGGGGGGCGCGCAGGCGTACGG
>CAXGRO010000818.1:0-2612 GCA_964012055.1 uncultured bacterium | reverse complement strand
ATTCATCTCTTACTCAAAAGACGCGCGAAAAACGCGCAATTTTAAGACGGCTTCTCAGAAAAAGTGCAGGAAAACGGCGGTCAGGTCGTCAAAGAAAAAATGTCCATCCCCGGAGTCGGCTATCTGGCCTATTGCCAAGACATCGAAAACAATGCCTTCGGCATCATCGGAATGGACAAAAAAGTCACTGCGTAAACCATTTTTCCTCCCGTCCCCACAACCCCATTCCTCACCCGGGCGCGTCGGCCACCCACGGGTCGGCGCACCCGGGCTTACCCCCAACGGAGGTTAATCATGAACCACACAGCCAACGACGTCGCTAGCGAACTCAAACAGTGCATGCGAGACGCGCTCGACTGGAACGACCTCCACTCGTTCCTAACCCACGTAGACACCGCCTTCCAAGAGGGCCAAATCGACTCCAACGCCGCCGAAGACCTGGCCCACTTTTCCATCTCCCTCAGCCGCCAACTCCCCCAAGTCTACCCACGCCGCGCCGCCTGACATATATGGAACGCATCTTCGCAAACATCTACCGCCGCGAACTAAGATATCCCCCTCCGAGTACAATGGCCTCGATATTAGCCTCGAATTTAAGGCATTCGGCGATACTGTCTGCAAGTTCTGTCCACTTTTGGCTTTCGGGTGTCACCGTTGATCTCTCATCTCGATTTCTCAATCGCCTCCATCAACCCCCTCATATACCCCACCGCAAGCAACCTGCCCTGAAGCGCATAACCCGGGTGGTCGTTGTCTTCCCCCTCCATGGTCGGGGCGTGATCGGGGCGCATGGGCGCCACCACACCGGCGTCGTAATAGGCCTTCATCGCCGCATACATATCGGTCTTACCGTCGTCGTGAAAACTTTCGGTGAAGTTATAGGCCGTGCCGGTTAAATTGCGAAAGTGGGCAAAGTGGATCTGCCCCTGTTCGCCAAAGTGGTGAATCGTTTTGGGAATGTCCACGCCCATCTCGGTAAAACAGCCCTGGCAAAAAGTTAGGCCGCTGTTGGGGCTGGGCACCAGATCAATTAAACGCTGAAAATTCTCCGGCGAGGTCATAATGCGGCCAATGCCGCGAATCGGCGACAGCGGCGGGTCGTCCGGGTGCATGGCCAGTTTAATGCCGTATTTCTCGGCCACCGGCACCACACGCTGCAAAAAGCGCTCCAACGTCTCCCATAATTGGTTTTCACTCACCTCGCCGTATTCGGTCAGGGGGCCGCGCTCAAATTCGGCGTGGTTGTAGGTAGTGGCCAAGGCCCCGCCGCGCACCGGGGTAGTGGTGGAAGTGCGCAACCAACCGAACTTCACCATCCAATTGTAGCACAATATGGGCACGCCCGCGCGGCCCATATTGCGCAGTGATTCGCAAAAATTGTCGAGGTCCTCGTCGCAACCTTCTAGCCCCAATTTGATACGGTCGGTTATAGGAATCCCCTCAAAAACCGAAAGCTTTAAGCCAAAATCCTCCACTTTGCTGCGCAATTGCAGTATGGGCTCAAACTCCCACACCGCCCCAACCTTCTGTCCCGGCAGCGCGGTAACTATGTCGGTGGCCCCCATCTGTTTGATATAGCGCAGCCGTTCGTCCGCCGTGTGCGTGGAAAAACCAATGCTGATTTGCCCCATTTCGCCCTCCAATTTTCGTCGAATATTGCCATAAGTGAGATTTTAATCTATGCTCTCATAAGCCGGCGTTGTCAAACCGCCAGTTTTACTGTTCACTATGAAGTCATTTTATAAGTTCGGCCGTCGGCCCAAGCGCGAGCGAACATTCCGTAGACAAAGCGCCCGAAGGAGGCGTAACTGTATCTATAGGTATCGCCCCCATGCCTTCAAAATCTTCCCACCTATCCATCCTCCTCTACACTCTCCTGCTGGCCGCCTGCACCACCATCCAACCCGCCCCTTTTACCGAGCCGCCCCAACCACCCAACCCAACCTTCTCCCACGCCCTTCTCGACCAAGTGCTGCGCCGCTTTGTCGACGCCGAGGGGCGCGTCGACTACCTCGCCCTGCGCGACTCCGTTAAAGACCTGGAACATTACTACCTCCTGCTGGCCACCTACAGCCCCGATTCTCACCCCCAGCTCTTCCCCACCGCCGACCACCGCCTGGCCTATTGGATCAACGCCTACAACGCCGCCACCCTCAAAGCCGTATTGCACCACTATCCCATCGCCAGCGTAATGGATGTAAAAACGCCCGCCCCGCTTTTCTTCTTGCCTCAGGGCAGTGGTTTTTTTGCCCTCCAGCGCCTGATCTTTGGCGGCAAGGCCATCAGTCTTTACGACGTGGAAAACGACATCGTACGGCCCCGCTTTGCCGAACCCCGCATTCACTTCGCGCTCAATTGCGCCTCGGGCGGTTGCCCGCGCTTGCCCAACCGCGCTTTTTCGGCAGCCGATCTCAATGCCGAACTCGAGCGCGAAACGCGCTCCTTTTTGAGCGAAGCGCGCAATTTCCACATCGACCACGCCCAAAAAACCATTTCGCTCTCGTCAATTTTCCAATGGTATGAAAAAGATTTCACAGATTGGCAGCGGAAAGAATATCCCGCCGAAGAAGCCACCCTGCTCAACTACGCATCCCGTTATCTAACACCGACCC
>CAXGRO010000817.1:0-2624 GCA_964012055.1 uncultured bacterium | reverse complement strand
ACCCTAAATGGGCCAAAATAGGCTATCCGGTCAATGCCGTACATGCCCTCCTGGTGCAGCGCCACCGCCATCGACAACATGCCGTGCACCGGCCGCAGCGCGCCGTTGAGCGACAACTCGCCCAGCCGCGGCACCTCGATCTGCCCCGAAGCCACCAGAATGCCTACGGCAATGGGCAAATCAAACGCCGACCCCTCCTTGCGGATATGGGCCGGCGCCAGATTGACCGTGATGCGCCGCCGCGGCCACTCGTAACCCGAATTGCGCACCGCCGCCATCACCCGTTCGCGGCTTTCTTTGACGGCGTTATCGGGCAGGCCAACGACCGTAAAGGAGGGCAATTGGCAGTCGGTGTCGACTTCAACGTGGACGGGGTAGGCGTCTATCCCCAGGGTGGCGGCGCTGAGCACGGTAGCCGGAATGATTCCTCTCCAGACGTAAATTGTGACTGGAGAGAACAGGCAATATCCATGCCAACTGTTTTACAGAGAAAAACGGGCAAATGAGGCGAAAATTGCGTCACCTAAACGCTACACAACTGCGGATGTTACCACACAATTATTCTGGCACAACCCGAGTCTCAAACCGATCTCCCTTGTTGAACGCGGGGCGAGGTGCCAACGAAAGGCCGCCGGGGAAATATCGCTGGCACCCAGGTCGGGATCCTGCTTCCAGGGCGCCGCACTATATCCGTTCGTCGTTGAGGAACAAGCCCAACTCCTGCGTGTAAGATGGCGGCGGAGGAAGCGGGGCGTGCGCGTACAGCGGCTTCAACCTGAAGGGAAGTGCCTCGTACACTGCCTGCGGCATGGGTGGCCACGGGGGCTGGCCGACATTTCGCTCCACCAGTAGCTCGATGGGCACCCGCCTCGGTGCATAGCGCACGTTGACCATGACCCGCGCCTCGTCGGTCAGGTTCGGCGGCATGCAGTGCCACAATCGGCAGTCGATCACGCACACACAGCCGGCGGCCCCGATCGCGTGCACGGCCTCCGGGTAGGGCGAGTACTTAGCTTCGGTCGACCACGCTCGGTACGGATCTTCCGAAGCCGGCCGCACGTGCGAGCCGGGCACCATCCAGGTCCCGCCGTTGGCAACCGTGAAGTCGCTCAGCATGTAGAGCGCGTTGATGTGCGCGGGACGGCGCAGCGCCTCGTGCGGCGGTGGGTAATGTTCCGTCTGCGCCAGGTGTCCATCCGCGTGCCATCTCAACTGCTGGCAGTGCGGCCTGTTAACCTGCAGCGTGGTATAGCTGATCTGGATCTCGGTCGTGGCGAAGGCCTCTTCGACGACGTCGAGCACCCGGCGCTCGCCGATCCAGGCGGTCATCGTCTGGTCGTAGGTGAGCACGCCCCCCACGTGCCATGTCGAATTGGAACCGTCCAGCGCCGTCCCGGCTTTGGTCCCGTCGAGGTGCCAGCTGTCGTGCGCCATCGCGGTGCGTTCGGCGCTCTCCCTCAGGGCCGGTATGGCAGAGGGCGGAATGACGCCGCCCAGGATGCAGAAACCGTGCCGGCGCATCTGCTCGCCGGCCACGGCCGGATCGCGGGTCGGCGTCACGCCGACGGAAGCGGCCGTGGGGACACTGCTGTTCGCGTCGGGCAAAAGGTCTGTGTTTTGGGCCTGCAAGGGGGATCTCCTGAGTGTTAGTCCGGAATTTCCAGTTTTCCGCCGGTTCGTTCGTCTACATATTCCAGCCCGACCATGTCCAGATTTGCATCGCCGTCGGCGACGTGCTGCCGGAGCGGACCGGCATGGAGGCCGTCGTCTTCCTCGCCTACGGCATATATTAGGAACTATAAAGGGCCTTTTAGGCCGTCGGGTCAAGCCGGTGGCGAGCCGACGGCCATATGCCTTGACCCCACATCTTAAAAGGCCCTTTATAGTTCCTATACGTGGTCGATCCAAGCCGGACAAGACCAACAACTTCAGGAGAGAATCCATGGGATGGATATGGGCAGCGGTCGCGTTATTGACCGCAAATCTGGCCTTTGCCGAGGGAACGACGCTTTCACCAACGGCACACAGAACGGTTCCCACAGAACGTCCGAGCGAAAATATTGCGCTCGGAGCGAGCTACACTATGGAGCCCGGACCGAGTTACCCCCTTTGCGACGACCCCGGTGATGTCGAGCAGCTGACGGACGGCGTCTACTCGGATGGCTATTTCTGGACGCAGAAGTCGACGGTAGGCTGGATCAGAGCCAAACCTGTGATCCTGACGTTGGATCTGGGTGCGGTGAAACCGATACGAGGGATATCGTTCCACACGGTGGGGGGATTTGCCCATGTGGGGTGGCCGGAGGCCATCTACATCTTCACGGCGGGTGAAGATGGGGAATTCCATGAGATCGGCGAGTTGGTGGAGTTGAGCGCGGACCAGCACGGCCCGCTCGCACCGATGAAAGCGACCGATGCCATGTGGGCGAAGGACGGCATGAGCTTCAACAACGCCGAGATCCATGAGTACTACACTCTAAACCGGGATCGCTACCCCGAAGAGATGACCCCTGAGCTGCGTGAGCGGGTCCGCCGCGATCTCGACGATTATCGCGCCGAGCACTACGGATCGTATCGCTACTGGACAGACCGGCTGCAGACGCACGGCCGCTATGTCTGCCTGG
>CAXGRO010000816.1:0-2627 GCA_964012055.1 uncultured bacterium | reverse complement strand
GCGGATTCCAAAGGCCCTGTCCGCAGGACAGCGGACAGGGCCTTTGGCCTCGGAGCCCGGCAGGAGCCGGGCGAGAATGAGCGCGACGACCCCCATCGCGCTACGATCTACGTACGCCCCCATACTATTCACCTTCTTATACACTACCCTCAACGCCCAACACCCCCCCTCCGACACCACAAAAACCACCCTACAAGCCGCCCAGGCCCTGCTCAACCAAATAAAACAACACCCCGAAAAAGACCGCTTCACCATAGACAGCGACAGCCTCCACCTAGAAGACCAGATCATTTTCCTCAAGGGCAACGCCTCCATCAAAAACCGCGACACCCACCTGCAGGCCGCCAACATCATCTACCACCGCAGCCGCGACCTGGTGGAAGCCAGCGCCAGCAAAGACAGCGCCGACGCCTACGTCGGAAAACCCCAGCTCAAGCGCGGCCAGGAAACCCTGCACGGCCGGCGCATCTTCTACAACCTCGACAAGGAGCGCGGCACCATCTACGCCGGCCGCATCCGCCGCAAAAAAGCCTACTACGCCGGCGAGCAAATCCAGGTGCGCTCGCCCGAAGAATTTCACGTGCACCAGGGCTCCTACACCACCTGCGACCAGGAGCACCCCCACTTCGACTTCTACAGCCCGCGCATCAAAGTGCTATCCGACGAAATGGCCATCGCCCGGCCGGTCTACTTTCGCGTTAAAGAGCGCAGCCTCATGTGGATCCCGTTCTACGTCTTCTCGCTGCGCGAAGACCGCCAGTCGGGCATCCTCACCCCCTCCTTCGGGCGCCGTCCCATCCGCTTTGGCTCGTCCGAAAGCGAGTGGGAGGCGCGCAACCTGGGCTATTATTTTGCCCCCAACGACTATTGGGATTTGTCGCTGTCGGGCGACTTCCGCACGCGCTCGGGCTGGCTGGCGCGCAGCCGCCTGCGCTACGCCCTGCGCGACCGCTACAACGGCCAGGTGGAAACCAGCCTCGAAAGCCGCCAGTCGGGGGTCAACACCAGCTACGAGTGGCGCACCACCGTGCGCCACTCGCAAACCTTGAGCGACGGGGCGCGCATTGTCGCCAACGGCACCTTTCAGAGCAATAAAGACTTCAACCGCGACAACAGCTACGACCTCTACGACCGACTCGACCGCACCCTGCGCTCCAACTTCACCTACAACAAGCGCTGGCGCCAATCGGGCAATAGCGTCAACCTCAAAGCCAGCCAGATTAAGAACCTCGACACCGGCCGCTTTACCACCAACTTCCCCGAGATCAGCCTGCGCAAGGCGCGCAAGCCATTGTGGGGCGAGGCCAAGCGCGGCGGCGCCAAAGACAGCCCCTGGTACAGCCGCGTGTTCTACGACGCCTCGGGCAATTTGCGCAACACTCGACGCGGCACCTCCACCGACACCACCACCCAGACCAGCTCCGATTTGCACCTCAACGTCACCACCCAGCTCAAACCGCTGGCGTGGCTGCAACTCAACCCGCAGTTGAGCCAGACCTGGCGCGACCGCGACCTGCGCAGCAGCGACGATGATGCGGTGCGCAACGACCGCATAAGCGCCACCCTGCGCCTCAACCAGACCTACTACGGCATGTTCCACCCGCGCATCGGCCCGGTCACCGCCTTCCGCCACGTGCTCAACCCCAGCGTCTCGCTGAGCTACCAGGCCACCCACAGCGACACCGGCGGCGTGCTGGGCTACGGCGGCGACGGCAGCCCCTGGAAGCAGAACCGGCCCATCTCCTTTAGCATCGACAATAGTTTTTGGGTTAAAGTGGAACGCGGCGAGGAAGAAGAGAAAAATCGCCTGGCGCAACTGCGCTTTTCCACCGCCTACAATATCGACCGCAAAACTCGGCCGCTCTCCGACCTCAACTCCACCCTCAACGTCGACGCCGGCCGCTACTTCGACACCCGCCTCACTCTGATATCGGAATTTTACGACGACGACGACAAATTGCACCTGCTCTCGCCCCGCCTCAAGCGCTTTGAAGTCAGTTCCACCCTGCGTTTTTCGGGCACCACCGGCGGCCGCTCAAGCACCAACCGCTACGACAGACCCTCCACCAGCACCGGCGTCTACTCCTCTAACACGCCGTACTCGGGCGTCAGTCAATTTGGCCAATCCAACCGCTTTGGCTACGAGGGCGGTTTACAGCGCGACTTCCAAAAGCGCAGCGGGCGGCGGCGCTTTCAGCTGAGCCACTACTATTCCCGCAGCCGCAGTTCAACGCGCACCACCAAGCGCTCCTGGCTGCGCACCACGCTAGGGCTGAGTTGGACGCAACGCTGGCACATCGACTACTCGCTCAATTACAATTTACACGTACCCGGCCGCGCCTTCTTCAGCACCGACCGCATCACCTCCGAACTGCTCTCGGTACAGCGCGAGTTCCACGACTGGGCCGCCACCTTCAACGTCGAGCCCTCGCGCTTCCACCGCGACTTCAACTTTTATTTTCGGGCGCAATTCAAAGACATCCCGCAGATCAAGTTCGAGCGCGGCGATACGCGTTAAAACTTTTCGCGGAAAACGGCCAACTCCTAGGACATCTCAGATGGCGCAAACAGCGCCGATTGGCGCGGCCGGTTGGGCGGATTGACCGTTTCGCTGACCAGCTTAAACC
>CAXGRO010000815.1:0-2645 GCA_964012055.1 uncultured bacterium | reverse complement strand
CTGGCACCGCCGCCGTAAACGCGTAGATCGGCAGCCCCACGCGCCAGCCGTAGCGCCGCCCCAACACCGCCGTCATGGCAAACGCATTGGCCGAATGCCCCGAGGGAAAAGAAAAGTCGTTGCTGCCGTCGGGCCGCTCCCGCCCCACGGCCAATTTCAACGGCCCCACTACGGCGTTGGCCAATAGCAATCCCCGCAGCATCTCCGAAGCCACCGCCTGGACCTCCTCTCGCCCTCCCACCTTGGCCGCCCCCCACACGCCAAACGCCGAAGCGAGACTGTAAGTACTGGAGCCGTAGACATTGGCCAGGTCCAGCACCGCACTCACCGCCTTGCCGCCCCCAACTTCCCCTTTTAATTCATCGTCCCAATGCCGCGCGATACCCGCCACCCCCACACTCAAAATCCCCAAACTCACACTCTCCCGCTCCAGCAAGCGCTTAAAATCGCGCCGCACTAACGAGTCCTCACCCCAACTTTCTGGCACTATTGACCCAACGCACAACAGAATAACTAAACAATAAAAGACGGGCGGAGACTTTGTCCGCCCGTCCGGTGCGCCGACCATCTAGCCCTCCTGCGCTACCATCTTGCGCACGCCGCCCTCGTACACCACTTCGTACTCCCCCTCCGGCACGAGCAGGGCCCGCAGCGCCAATTCCGCCGTGGTAATCAGCGGTTCGGTGAGCCCCAACAATTCGTCAAACGACTCCTGCGCCGTCTTGCCCGTCGTGTCCAACTCCACCATGCGCCCCTGGTGGGTAAACAACGACTTACTCACTTCCTCGTCGAACATCTTCTGCAATTCGTCCACGTCTTCGGCCTTGATGATCTGGTACTCGTGCGGCGCTTCCTGCATACGCTGGGCAATCGCCTCCTTGCTGGCCTTGACGTGAATCAGCACAACGTCCGGCAGGTGCGCGTCGAGCACCAGCGACTCGTAGAGCCGTTGAAAATTATAGTGGTAGCGGCCGTAGTAAGGGCTGTCGGGATCTTTGCCATAAAACGTGTCGTAAACCCATTCTTCGATGTGCCACCCGCCCAGCAGCGGGTATTCGTATTTCTTGATGATGTCGACGTGATAGTGGATCTGCATGCGCTGCATGCGCTCCTTAACGTCTTCGGGAAAATCGATCATCGCTCGGCGCGACTCCCCACTGAGCGATGCGTCGGGAATGGTAAAGTGGTCGTCGCCATGGGTGCGAAGCTTGCGGTGCCGGTAATAATTGTTCAACAAGCCGATCAAGGTGGATTTTCCGGCGTATTCGACGCCGACAAAAATACTGCGCATGGTGTACTCCTCTCTAATTGGCCAGAGGGCTGGCCCTTTTGTGGAACTCGGATATATTCTATGAAGCGCATAAATTACGCCGTTGCGGCATTCACATCAAACCCAATTTTATTTATGAGCCAAACGCCTTCGCGCATCGGCCTCCTGCTGGCCCAGTTGGGCACGCCCGCGGCCCCCACCGCTGCCGCCCTGCGGCCCTATCTCAAAGAGTTTCTCTCCGATCCGCGCGTCATCGACCTCAACCGCCTCAAGTGGCTGCCCATTCTCTACCTCATCGTGCTCACTCTGCGCCCGGCGCGCTCGGCCCGGCTCTACCAACGCATCTGGCTGCCCGAAGGCTCACCGCTGCTGCTGCACTCGCGCGCCCAGGAAGAAGGTCTGCAAGAGCGCCTGGGCGACCAGTACCGCGTCATCCTGGGCATGCGCTACGGCCAGCCCAGCATCGCCGCCGCCCTGCGCACCCTGCAGCAGGAAGGCGTCGAGCGCATAATCGTCTTCCCCATGTTCCCGCAATTCTCCAGCACCACCACCGGCTCCATCTACGACGCCGTCAACCGCGCCGCCACGGGCCGCCGCTGCCCGCTCTTCTTCGACCGCAAGCGCCAGATGCCCACCCTGCGCTTTGTGCCGCCCTACTACGACCACCCCGCCTACATCGAGGCGCTAAAAACCACCATTCAAGAAGCCGCGCAAAACCTCAACACAGCACCCGACCGCCACCTCATTACCTTCCACGGCATCCCCAAGCGCTACGTTGACGAAGGCGACCCCTACCGCCAACAATGCGAGACCACCGCCCATCTCTTGGCCGCCGCCCTGGGACTGCGAGACGACGAGTGGGTTTTGGGGTTTCAATCACGCTTTGGCAAAGAACCCTGGCTGGAACCCTACACCGAAGAAATCCTCGAAAGCCTGGGGGGTCAGGACGTTAAATCCGTGCTGGCCGCCTGCCCCGGCTTCACCGCCGACTGCCTCGAAACGCTCGACGAAATTGGGCACGAAGGCCAGGAGCAATTCGCCCGCGGCGGCGGCGACCGCCTGCACCTGGTTCCCTGCCTCAACGCCCACCCAACCTGGCTCGACGCCATGGCCGCCATAGCGCGCCAGGAAAGCGCCGGCTGGATCAACTCCTGAGCGCTTGACCAGACCCCACCTGCTTTTGACATTATACGTGTTTGATACCGGCAAACTTTTGTGTCGGACATGGACCGTCTACCCGATAACTTAGAAAAAAAACTCACCAAACTGGCGACCGCCCTGATCGACCAGAAACGCGCCCGCACCCTCGTAGAACCCAACCAGGACCAATACTCGGGCTTGCTGGATAGGATGATGCGTAAAAAAGTAAAATTAA
>CAXGRO010000814.1:0-2652 GCA_964012055.1 uncultured bacterium | reverse complement strand
TAAATCAACCGCTCACTCTTCCTCGCCGCCGACCTGGGTGATCTCGATGTCGAGGTCTTCGCGGTTGGCGATGCGCTCCACTTTTCCGTCGCTTACCCACACCACGCGGTCCGACACGCTCAGCATCTTGTGGTCGTGGGTGGCCGAGATAATAGTGACCCCCGAGTCACGGTTCATCTCGCGCAGCAGCTCGATGATTTCGGTGCCGGTGCGCAAATCGAGGTTGGCGGTGGGCTCGTCGGCCAAAACTACCGCCGGGTCGTTGGCCAAAGCGCGGGCCACGGCAACGCGCTGCTGCTGGCCGCCCGACAGCTCAAAGGGTTTGTGCGAGTGGCGCTCGGCCAGGCCCACCTTGCCCAGCAACACCATGCCCTTGTCGCGCGACTCGTCGCTGGTGAGGCCGGCAAAAACCATGGGCAGGGTTACGTTCTCCAACGCCGTCATCACCGGGATTAAGTTAAAGGACTGGAAGATGTAGCCGATTTTGCGGCAGCGCAGCCAGGCCAATTCGTAGGCGTCGAGCTGGGCCACGTCCACTTCGTCGATGTAGACCTTGCCCTCGGTGGGTTTGTCGAGCCCGCCCACCATATTAAATAGCGTGCTCTTGCCCGAGCCCGAAGGGCCCATGATGGAGAGGTATTCGCCCGAATAAACTTCCAGGTCCACCCCCTGCAGGGCGTGGACCGTCATGGTGCCCATCTGATATTCCTTCTTGACCTGCTGGGTGCGCACTACCGTGCGCTTTTCTTCCTGGGGGGCCTGTGACTGCTCTTCGGCCATGGCGAAAATACTCCTCTCTTAATATTGCGAATTGCGACTCGGCTCAGGTTTCGCTGCGCATGGCTTCCACCGGTTCCATCTTGGCGGCCCGGTAGGCCGGCAACATGGCCCCAACCAGCGACAGAAAAGTGCCGATGACCAGGGAGTAGAGCGCCGAAGTGAGAATGGCCTGTGCGGGAAAATAATCAAAAATGAAGGTGCTGTAATCCAAAAGCGCCAGGAGCAGGGTCATGATCAAGCCAATGGCAATGCCCACCGAGGTACCGGCAAAGCCCTGGAAGGTGGATTCGAGCAGGAAGAGCTTGACGATAAAAGAATCGAGCGCCCCCAAACACTTCATGGTGCCGATCTCGCGGAAGCGTTCGGTGACCGCCATCAGCATGGCGTTGGCGATACCCACCACGCACACCAAAAGCGAAAGGGCGATCAACCACTTCTGTTTGGAACGCTCTTCCTGCATGCGCGCCAGCACCTCGGCCGAGGCCTCATCGGCGTCGGTGGGGCCCGTCTCTATGCCGTTTTGCTGCAACAGCAGGTTGATCTCGCTCTTATTGGCGTCCTTAAGGCTGTCGAGAATGGCGTTGTTGCTCCACACCGACATCAAAAAGGCAATGGCTAAAATGACGCCACTGGTCGTAATTAGCGAGCGCCCAAAGCGAATTTTTAAGCTGCGCAGGCTGATCTCCATGGCCTTGCTAAAGGGCAGGGAAATTGACCTACCGCCGGCCAGATTGGCTGCTTCATCACTCATGACTCTTAACCTCCACGCGGGTGTAAATCAGGTTCCAGAATACGCATTATCGCCGCAAAAATCAATAGTTCTAATTATTGCCGGCGCGCTTGCGCTGCAGGAAGGCCAGGTCGTCGGCTTGCGGAAACAATTCCAGGGCCTGGGTGATCTGGGCGTCCCCCTCGGCAATAATGCGGTAGCGCTGCTCGTCGCCCCACAAAATTCGGGCGGTGCCGGCCTTGAGCTGGTTGTCCAAATAATCGCGGTGCGCGGCAAACACCTCGTTGTTCACATCCACTTCGATCTCACCTAAATACAGGCGCAGCGAATCGAGGGCGGCCTGGGGAGTGTGGTACTGCTGTAAGAAATCCTCAAAAGAGCCGCCCCACTCGGCGTGCTGACCCACCCAGCGGCCGGCAAAGTCAAAGAGCGCACTGGTCTGGTGCAATTGCCGCATAAAATCGGTGTAATCTTCACTTGCGAGCAGAACGTCGGGCGTAATGCCGCCGCCACCGTAGACTTTGCGCCCCAGGGCGGTGTGGAAAACTTGCTTTTCCGCCCGCAGGCTGTCTATGGCGTTGGGGTCCAAATCGTCCGTGCCTTCCCGAATATAAGCCTGCACGTCGTCGGTATAGGGCCGTTGGATCAAACGGCCCAGCGGCGTGTAATAGCGCGCCACGGTCAGCAGCAGAAGGCCGCCGTTGGCGTTGAGGGGGTACTGTTCCTGCACCAGGCCTTTGCCAAAACTGGTCTGGCCGGCAATCAGGCCCAGGTCCATGTCCTGCACGGCGCCGGCGACAATCTCGGAAGCGCTGGCGCTGCCGTGGTCCAACAGTATCACCAGCGACAGGGGCGCATCGCGGTTGGCGTGCCGCGCCCGATAATCCTGCCGCGAGGCGGGGTCACGGCCCTCAGTATATACGATGAGTTCGCCTTTGTCGACAAAATAATCGGCCACCGCCACCGCCTGCGACAGCAGGCCGCCGCCGTTGTTGCGCAAATCCAGCAACAGGCGTCGCGCCCCCTGCCGGCGCAAACTGTCGAGCGCTGTGCCCAATTCGGCGCCGGTCTTCTCGCCAAAGCGAATGACGCGCACGTAGGCGGTCTCGGGGCGCAGCATGAAGGCGTAGGGCACGCTGGTC
>CAXGRO010000813.1:0-2655 GCA_964012055.1 uncultured bacterium | reverse complement strand
CTCGCCTTAAAACTCCTCCAACGCGCCGCACACCACTACCCCGACAATGCCCAGGTCCACACCCGTTTGGGAGAGGTCTTTGAAATGCGCCGCCAATGGGGCAAGGCCATTGCGGCTTACCGCAAAGCGCTGCAACTCGAACCAGATAATGCCGCACTGCACCAACAGCTGGCCCGCGTAATGCAACAAACAGAATATGGCGAGTAGGAGTCAGTAGGCCACAGCGACTAACTTGGCGACCATAGTGCGCTCGGCACTCTCATCGTCTACTTCTAGCCCCACGCGGCAGATGTATATGCCAGGGGCTACCAACTCCCCTTCTGCATCGCGGCCGTCCCATGCCACGCTCTGGTGTCCGGCGACATTGCTCACCAATCTCTCCACCCGCCCCACCCGGCGGCCGCTGAGATTGTAAATTTCAATAACCAGCGCTTTGTCTCCCTGCACCTTAAACACGGGAAAGGAGAAGCGCACCCGGTCGTTGACCCCGTCGCCGTTGGGCGTGAACGGGTTGGGGGCCATTTCCACATCGCCCACCAGGCCGCCGTCAAATGGCGTCTGCACCACTAAATCGCGCCCCTGGGCAAAGGCGATGACGTCGCCCGCGTCCACCCGCTGCCACACCAACTCGGAACCGCTACCCAAACCCACCGATACAGTAAACGCATTGCTGGCCAGATAAAAAGAGCCGATCAAGCGCAGAGCGACTATATCTGCAAACCCGCTCTCGACTATCTGCGGTAATCGCAACCACAGCGAATCGGGGCCACTTTCCACTTGCTCTATCTCGTCGAGCGCGTAGACTACCCCCCCGTCGTTTTCCAATTCATCCTCGGCGCCGACGCGCGCCTCGACCACCTCAATTTCAACGCCGAGAGACGACACCAACAGCACCTGGTCAAAACCGCGGTTGCCACTTCTAAACGTCGGCTGCAAGTAGAGATTGACGATTTCGGGCTGGCCGCTGTTGAGCACCCTGCGCGGCGCAATTTCCCCCAGAATCTGGTCGGCCAAAGGCGTATCCAGGTTGAGGCGCAAATTGTGCAGGGTCACGGCTTGTTCGGGATTTTCGGAGAGCAGCGTCGCCTCAATCATGGCAAAACGCCGCGGGCTGGGCGAAGTAATGGAGGCGCCGGAATGTTCGTAGAAACTACTCCAATTGCTCCAATCCTCTCCGGGGCTCTGCGATATCAGCGAGTCGCCACGCTGAAAACTGGCGAGTTTGCCGTAATAACGCTCCTTGGAGACCTGCTTGCCCTTATTGTCAAAGTAGATAATATTGTCGTCCAGCTCGTTGCCGGTGCGCGTGCGAATGTGCAATTCGGTGCCGGCGGGCACGTCGGCGTCCCATGTAATATTAGAGAGGATGCGCGGCCGACTGCCTAATTCAATCATTGTCGAAACCGTGGATACGCGCGGGATAAAACCTCTGCCATAGACCTGTAGCTCCCTTACTCCAGAGCGGATGGAATGCTGTAGAATGCGGTAATCGACCTTTAGGAAACGCGCTTTGGTGAGCGGGAAGGCATTCTCTTGATAAAACAGACCGCGATTATCTTCCTCCTCAACACCGTTCCTGCCGCGCTCGCCCAGCGTTGTAAAAATCAGGCTGCCGTCCGGCGCCCGGGTGCCGTCCGAGAGATTGACGACGTAATTGGGGAAGGCGCCACCCGAAGCGAGATTGTCAAAGACAAAGAGCAAGCGGTCGAGCCAGTACCAGGTCCCCAGGTCCAGAAAAATCTCGCGGATGGGATCCTGTACTTGCACGTCTAAGGTACTGTCGCCAGATCCCAGTGAATTGAACCCCACTTCCACGGACCAAAACGTTGTATAATCGCCGTCCAGCGTCAGCACCTCGGCACCCAAATTGCCGTAGCCGATGATTTGTCCACCCCGTTCCAGCGCCTCCAGGCTAATATTATCGCCCACCGTCCACACTTCCACTTCCGCCAGCCGGGGGCGCTCGCGGCGGAAGTAACTCACCGTGCCCTGTCGTTCGGAGGAGAGCGCTTCGTACTCGGCTTTGTCTACCAGGCGTTCGACTCCAGACTGCTCGCGGCGAAAATAGAGCACATCACCGCGCTCGTCGTCGGGCAGGCCGTCCCAGGTCGCCTTGCTGACTTCCTGAGCCTGACCCAAATCGCTGGCCGTGGCGACAATTTGTACGTAGCGCACCACATCGCCAATAAAACCCTCGTCGGCATTGACCGTCGGCTGCAACTCGAATTCAAAAACGCGCTGGGTTTTATTGAGCCCCTCGCTGCGCCCGGCGCGCCCGTAGTTGAGCACTTTACTCTGCGAAAAAGCCGTCAAACCGCTGGAGGTGAGTAAGTTAAATTGCAGAAAGGGATCGCCCACGTCCTCCTCGGCAAACTTGACCACTATTTTCTTTACCCACACCGCGCGCCCCAGATCGATTTCCACCCACCAGTCTTGCAGCGGCGCGTCTGCGGCCGGCTCCCAGAAAGTGTCATTTGCCCCGTCGATGAGGTTGGCCGCCAGCGCCAGATTGCTGCCCGCATCGCGCACCCCGCCGCTGTTGCCGTCCTTGTCGGCAAACAACCGGGCGTTGAGCGCCGCATTGATCTGCTGCCGCACAAAGCGCGGTTTGGCCCCTTGCGCGTCAAAATCAAGTGTATTGGCGGGAAAGTTCCA
>CAXGRO010000812.1:0-2660 GCA_964012055.1 uncultured bacterium | reverse complement strand
CCGCCGTGCGGATCAGCATCGATTAATTATTATCACGCGACAACTCTATTATTATCGGCGGATATGGCTATATGTTTATCTATTAATCAGGGCGGGAAAACGGCGGGAAATAGGCCGTTTGTCTCTGGAGTTGGACGGTGGGGGGACAGTGCAGTACATTTTGTCGCGGAACGGATTTATTATGAGGCTATCTCAAAAATGCCACCGGCCATTGCTCGCGCTTTGGGCGCGCCGGAATTTTTGAGATAGCCTCATATTGATTTTTAAGCAGATGGGAGAAAGCGATATATGGTGACAGATCTGGAAAATTACCTCTTTGACCTGCGCGGCTACCTGCATTTGGAAAACGCCCTCGGCGCCGCCGAAGTGGCCGACCTCAATGCCTGCCTCGACGAAATACCGCCGCTCGAGCCTGGCCAGTGGCACGGCCACGTGCACGCCCACAACTACGGCTCGGTGACGGGTTTGAATTTGCAGCAGATTTACGAGGCCGGAGAGCCGTTTGAGAAATTGATCGATCACCCTTCCTGGTTCGAAAAAATAAAGCATTTTGTCGGCGGCGAAGGCACCTTCGACTACCACCACGGACCGCTGTTTATCGACGAGAATCTGGCCAATTTTCGCGGCCCGGGGCAGGCGATTGGGCTGCATTCGGGCGGTTATCCGCCCATTATGCGCAACCAGTATCGCTACCACGGCGGCCGTTTTATGTGCGGCCAGGTCAATATTCTGGTGGCGCTCACCGAGATCGGCGAGGGGGACGGGGGCACCATGTTGATTCCGGGCAGCCACAAGGCCAATTTTCCCCATCCCCATTTTGCGCAGCGTCAGAAGGGGTTGAACACTTCGGTGGACGGCATTGAGGAGGCGGAGGAGATTTATATGCGGGCGGGGGACGCGTTGCTTTTTGTCGACGGATTGTCACACGGGTCGGCGGCGCGGGTGAAGGAGGGGATACGGCGGATCGCGGTGTATCGCTATGGGCCGTCGTGGGGAAATTTTCGCTATGGTTATGAGCCGTCGGAGGAGTTGTTGGAACGGCTTACGGAGCAGCGACGGCAGGTGGTGCAGCCGTTGCAGATGTTGCCGAGGGAGCCTCAGGCGTAATGGGCGTTACAGGCTAGCGTCTGTCTTATGGCGTATCACAATCGGTATTAGATGTATAAGCTTTAATTATGTCGATCACTAGAGAAATATCGTTGCGGGCTTCTTCCAGAGGAGTGCGGCAAGGCGTGTTTTGGGTGATGCAGGCGTGGAAGTGGCGCAATTCGTTGGTGAAGGGGTTGTCCCAGGTTATGGTGGGTTCCTTGCGGTAGGAAATGCCGTCGGAGTCTATGCCCTGGAGGACTAAGTGGGAGGGTTGGCCGCGGGTGAAGCCGCTGGGGTAAGTTAAAATGACGCGTTGGTCGTGGCCGTAGATTTCCAACGTTTCTTCAAAGGCCCAAACTTTTAACAGTTCGACCCAGGTCAGGGTGCAAATGAAGCCGCCTTCGTATTGGAGGACGGTGTTGATGCCCCAGCCGTCGTGCCACAGTTCGGTACTGACGACGCGCTGAGGTTGGCCCAGCAGGGTGCGCAGGCCGTAGAGGTCGTGGATGATGCTGCCGGAGAGGCGGTGGAAGGCGTCTACCACGTAGGGGTGGACTTCGCCGATGGCCTGGAGGCGGGCGGCGCGGGCGGCGTCGGCCTGGGCGTGGGCGGCGTCGGGGGGGATGTCGTCGAAGCGTTTGAGGTCGAATTGGGTCAGGTGGAGATTGTTGTCTACGTGCAGGTGGTTGACATGGGCGAAGCGGACGGAGTCCATGGATTGGACCTGGCGCTGGGCCAGGACAAAGGCGGGGTCGTAGACCTTCATATAGCCGGCCTGGCCCACGGTGCCGGCGCGGCGCTGGGCCTGGAGGATGGCGTCCATTTCTTCCAGCGAAAAGCAGATGGGTTTTTCGATGAACACGTGTTTGCCGGCGGCAAAGGCGGCCTGGGCCACCTGGGTTTTGGGGTCGGTGTGGCAGAGGAGGACGGCGTCGAGATCGGCGGCCAGGAGGTCGCGATAGTCGGTTACGTGGGCGGGAATGTTAAAGCGGTCGGCGACGTATTGCGCGGTTTGGGCGGAGCGGTCGCAGACCAGGGTGACGGTGAATTCCTCCTGTAGTTCCATCAGATTGGGCAGGTGCTGCACCTGGGTAATGGCGCCGCAGCCGACAATGCCTAAGCGCAAGGGGGCCATGCTGAGATCTCCTGTTGAAGGGCAGATTGCGGAGGGGGTGGCGAAAAGCGTAAATTTGCTGTTGCGCAACCGGGCCTCGGCGTCGGTAAAATCGAGTGGCCGAGAACATACGATATTTTGACGGCAGAGCCAAAAGGGTAAAGGAGGAGGACATGGCCGAAATCAGGATGGCGCAATACGGGACTAGACACGGGCATGCGAGCGGCAAATTGCTGGCCATGCAGCGCAACCAGCAGGTGGAAGTGGCGGGCGTTTTTGAGCCCGACGCGCAGCGCCGCGCCGAGTTGGAGGGGCAGGACGGGCCGTTTGCCGGGGTGCGCTGGTTTGACAATAAGGAAGAGATGCTGGGAGACGCCGGCATTGTCGCGATTGCTTCGGAGGGCAGCAACGCCGAGAGTTTGGCGCAGACCGAGGAGATTGTCGAGGCGGGCAAACA
>CAXGRO010000811.1:0-2660 GCA_964012055.1 uncultured bacterium | reverse complement strand
GTTTTATTCTCACCAACAGTCACGTGGTGCACGGGGCCGAGCGCATTGAGGTGACGCTGGCCGACGGGCGGTCTTTTGAGGCCGCTGCCATAGGGGACGATCCGGAGACCGACCTGGCGGTGATTCGCATTGACGCGCCCGATTTGAGTGCGGCGCCTTTGGGGGATTCGCACGGCGTGCGTGCGGGGCAATTGGCCATAGCCATTGGCAACCCGTATGGGTTTCAGTGCACGGTGACGGCAGGGGTGGTCAGTGCGTTGGGGCGCTCGCTGCGGGCGGCCGGGTTATCGGCATCAACACCGCGGTCATTTTACCGGCGCAGGGCATTTGTTTTGCCATTGCCGTCAACACCGCCAAATTCGTCGCCAACCGCCTGATGCGCGACGGCCGGCATCAGGCGCAGCTACATTGGCATTGGCGGGCAGAATGTGCCGTTGCACCGGCGCCTGGTGCGCTTCCACCAATTGCCGCTGGACAGCGGCGTGCAAATTGTTTCGGTTGAAAAGGGCAGTCCGGCGCAGAAGGTGGGGCTGCGCGAGGGCGACTTGATCGTCGACTTTGCCGGGCGCCCAGTGGCCGGCATCGACGACCTGCACAGCTTGCTCACCGATGAATACATCGGCGTCGAAGTGCCGCTGACCATTTTGCTGCCGGACTGAGAAAATGGTGCGGCACATCGCGCCCGAGGAGGTGCGGGCGGCGGCCTAGGACGGCCTGCCAGTGTTGCGGGCGCACTGGATGAATGCAATAGATTGGGGTATCTTAGGGCAAACTGGCGGGTTGGCCGGGTGCCGATCTCGTTAGATGAGATCTCCATCTATTGTTTTGCGGGAAGTGAAAATGGCGCGACTTACTGCAACCGTCTTGCTGCTTCTAACGCCCATTGCCGTCTCCAACGCATTTGCCCAAAGAGGGGAAGCGCCGGTTAGAATATTCGGCTATTTCCAGAACTACCTGCAGCACTGGTCGGGTTCCGAGGACCGCCCCGAATCGAATTCTTTTGGCCTGCAGCAGTTAAACCTGCTCTTGCAAAAGGACCTACGGCCCGACTGGACGGCCTTTATAAATTTTGAAGTGATCAACAATTTTTCCTCCAACCGCCAGTGGGGTGCGCACAATATTGAGGAGGCCTGGATCCGCTACCGACGCGACATGCGTTTTAACTTAAAGCTCGGCCTGCTGATCCCCACCTTCAATAACCTCAACGAAATCAATAACCGCACGCCGGTGCTGCCCTACGTCGTGCGCCCGCTGATTTACGAGACCTCGTTTAACGAGATCATCCCCATTGAAGAATATATGCCGGCCCGCGCCTTTGTGCAGGCCTACGGTTTTTTCCCCTTCGGCGCGAGCAAACTCGACTATGCCGTTTTTGTGGGCAACAGTCCCAACATAAATAACAACCCCGAGCGTGGGCAGACTGGCGTTGATACCACGGCTACGGTACTGGTGGGTGGCCGCCTTGGGGTGCGCCACCGCGAATTGAAGCTCGGTTTTTCCGCCACCCGCGAACGAGACAATCAATTTCAGGGCGTAGATGGTCAGTTCGAGGGCATGCCGGAGCGGCTGGGCAGGACAGCTGAGGAATTGAAGGAAGTGCTGAAGACTCGACTGGGCGGGGACCTGTCCTACAATTTTTCCAAATTTTTATTTGAGAGCGAATTTGTCGCCGCCGATGTGGACGCGGGCATTCCCGAATTGGATCTGGATCTCGACTTCTACTACGCCACCCTGAGTTATAATTTCTCCGAGTGCTTGCTGGCCTACGGCAGCTACTGGCTGGCCAAGGTGCGTTTTGACCTGCTGGGCCCGGGCGATGATCTGATAGACGACGAGGAAGTTTCGGTGCCCAATATAGGCCTCTCTTTTGATCTGGACGGGCGGATTCGTTTAAGGCGCACTACGCCCACGTGACCTCAAATGACCGCGAGATTATGCCGGAGCGCAATGAGGTCAAAAAGGATCGCGATATCTTTAACGTGTACGCGGTTGCGGTCTCGGTGTTTTTCTGAGTTTTATTTTGCCGTTCGAGTGAGAAAACGAGTACATGGCAAAGTTTGTATTGGCGTTTTTCGTTCTGTTTGTTTGGGCGGCCGCCGCGTCGGCGCAGGTTACGGTGGTGGCGCACCCGTCCGTTCCGGTAGACAAAATAGAGAAGGGAAAGTTGCTGGATTTTTATACCCGCGATATCAAGAAGTGGCCGGACGGGCAGGCGGTTGTGGTTTTTGACTTGAAACCGAAGGGTGCGGTGAGGAAGAGGTTTTTTAAGTTTTTGGGCAAGAGTTCGTCGCGCATGAAGTCTATCTGGTTGAAGAAGATGTTGTCGGGAGAGGGGGAGCCGCCCGAGGCGGTGGAGTCGGAGGCGGTGATGGTGGAGAAGGTGGCGGTTACGGAGGGGGGGGTTGGGTTTGTTGGTGAAGGGGAGGTGAAAGGGAAGGTGAAGGTGAAGGTGTTGTTGGTTATAGGCGAGGAAGAGTAAGACGGGCGTTTTTCTTTGGCTCTGAGGCTCCCCCCAATGCCTCCACGATCCCTGCGGTATGGGCGTTGATCGCGAGATAGGTGGTACTAAATTGACAGCGGTTTGTGGCCTGCATACTATACTGAGTATATAGCAATACTGTGGACACTTTTTCGATTTTGAGCGGATTTTTGTAAGGTTG
>CAXGRO010000810.1:0-2664 GCA_964012055.1 uncultured bacterium | reverse complement strand
AAGTTAGGCAATCGTGGACACTCACGCCCCCCGGCGCCAACAGCGTCTCCACTTCTTCCCATTCACTCTCGTCGGCAACGTGCACCCTCTGGCGCAGCGCCTCCAGATCCTGGCCGCTAAAATCGCCCTGGTCCAAAAAACCCCAGCGGTGTGAGCCGCGCACAAAACGCATGGGCCCGCAATCTGAGCCCACTTCACTCAGCGCTACCCAGGCAGTAAACAATTCGCTGCCCTCTTCCCAGATCTGCCAGTATTGCCGGTCCTGATGCCAGCCGATATTGAGGCCGCCCTGGTCTTTTCCAAAGGGTTTGTAGAGCAATTGCACCCACCAGACCTGCACCCTAGATGCCCCGGTCACGGCCGCCACCGCCTCCCCCAAGGCAGCGTGGCCCACCAGATCCATTATCGCCTTATTGGCCATCTGTGGCATTTCAATTTTGCAAAGCGCCTGGGGATCATCGCCGGGATTCCAGCGCGAGGGCTGCGGCGGCACGCCCGTATCGTATTCGCCGGCGCGCACCGCATCCATGCCCTCAACGGCCCGCTCCACTACATCCGCCGGCAAAATTGGCTCGGAATAGATATAAAACCCGTCGTCCTGATATTGCCGACGCTTTTGCTCTATAGACCTCATTACACCGGACATTCGGACACGTCGACCCAGCGCCGCTCGGCCACGGCGGTGAGAATGCTGTCGGCCACGGCCTGGGCCCGCATGCCGTGGTAGAACGATGGGCGACAATCGCGCCCCTCGCGGATGGCGCTAACAAATTCCCAGGCCTGGTCGTAGCGAAAAGTAACCACCGGGTCGCCCTCCTGCGGGTCGCGCGGAGAACCGGGCCGCTTGAGGAATTGATCGGGCACGGGCCGCACCTCGTAGGGTGCCTGGCGCTCGCCAAAGAGAATTTCGTGCGGCGTGTGCAGGTGGTAGGCAGCTGACGCTTTGGTGCCGTTGATCTCGGCCAGGTCGTGGTCGCCACCCGGTCCCCGCCCCTTGGTCAACTTGCCCATTTCAAAAACGCCGGTGGCGCCGCTGGCAAATTCAACCGTCCAGCTAATCCAATCTTCCACGTCCTGGGGCGGACAGGAATTGCCGTCGGCGGTGCGGTCGCGCGGCACCCACTGTTTGGCCGCTGCGCACAGCGATTGAATGGGCCCCAGCAAATCTTCGGCAAAGTCGATGCGATGAATGCCCATATCGCCTAGTTCGCCCGAGCCGGCCTGTGCCTTGTACTGGCGCCACCCAATGGGCAATTCACCCCAGTCCTGCAAGCGCTGAAAGCGCGCGTGGCGCAACTCGCCCAATTCGCCCTGTTCGATCAAATGGCGGATGTACACCATGCCGGGCACGTGGCGGTAGGTAAACGCCGTCATATGGCGCAAGCCCGAGGCTTTGGCCGCCTGGTAAATCTCCACTGTCTGGGGGAAATTCATACCCAGCGGTTTTTCGCACAATACGTGGCAGCCCGCTTCCAGCGCCGCATAAATCAACTCCTTGTGCACTACATTGGGGGTGGCGATGACCACGGCATCGGGTTTTACCGCGGCGAGAAACTGGACGCAGTCGCCATATCCTTCTTTAATGCCCCACTCCTCCTGCCGCTGGGCCAGCAATTGAGCACTAGGCTCGCAAATACCGGCAATTTCCACCCCCTCAATGCGCACCAGCCCAGGGTAGTGCACCTGGGCGCACACGCCACCGACACCAATTAGACCCATGCGCAGATCCGTCGACGCCATCTCAGCCCTCCCCCCGCAGCTTTTCCTCTTCTCGCATCAATACGTCCATCATGGCGTTTACCCGGGGCATATCTTCCTCGGCCACGTCCTGCGCAAAGGGGATCACCGGGCCGCCGCCCAGTTTGCAATAGTCCATGGCCACGTGCAGCGCCGAGCCGCTGTAGCGCGCCCCGTTTTCGCCGCGGAAATCCTCAAAGGGCACCATCAATTCGCGCAGGCGCGCCGCTTCGGCCTTATTGCCGGCGGCAAATTCGCGCAGCAGCTTTAGGCTCATGCGCGGCACAAAATTGGCCATGCCCGAACTGAACCCAATGGCGCCGTTTTTCATGTAATCGATGCACGGGTCTTCGGCCATGCCACAGACCATGGCGGCGTCTTGGCCGGCGCCGTCGACAATGCGCTTAAACGTATCCAAATCCTCCACCGCGTATTTCAACCCGACTACTTCGTCCATCTTGCACAAGTCCACCACGTCCTCCACCGGCATGATGTCGAGGCGGCGCTGGTAGAGAACGGTGGGCAATTGTACCTGCCGAGAAATTTCGGCCAACCCCTGGCGCACCCCGGCCGCCGACGCCGGGCCAACGATGGGCATAATCATGACCCCGGCCACGCCCAACGACTGGGCGATTTTTCCCATTTCCAGCGACCGCCCAAAGCCCGGCCCTATTCCGGGGACCACGTAGGCATCGTCGCCGGCGGCGTCGACAAAAGCCCCCACCACGGCCTCGTATTCTTCCAGAGTGGCGTCGTACACCAGTCCGGTGCCACATTCGGGCATGATAAAATCGGCGCCGTGCTCAATGAGATGGCGCACGTTCTGGCGTGCGCCGTCCAAATCGACCTGGCGGTCTGGCCGGCGCGGGGTGATGCACACTACCAGCACGTTGCGGCAGGTTTCTGCGGTGATTGTCTTGCTCATGT
>CAXGRO010000809.1:0-2671 GCA_964012055.1 uncultured bacterium | reverse complement strand
ATTCGTCTCCCTCACACATCTCAATACACTCTCCATCTTTCCAAATGTCTTCGTCAAACACCTCACCACTCTCGTCATACCCAACCCATTTACCCTCTCGTTTCCCATCTACAATGTTTCCTTCAATAAACACTTTCCCACTCTCGTAATACGAAACCCATTTACCCTCTAACTTCCCATCTACAAGGTTTCCTTCCCTCTTCACCTTCCCACTTTCGTAATACTCAACAGATTTACCCTCTAACTTCCCATCTAGATAGTTTACTTCCCACTCCACCTTCCCACTTTCGTAATACTCCTTATACCACCCGTGTTTGATTACCGAACCACCATCACGGTAATACTGAAACTCAACCTTGATGTTTCCATTATCCCATTTCTCTGTCTCTACTTCCAATGTCTGTCCATCAGCTCCTTTTGTGACTTCATTACTCGGTCCCGTTGGACTATCCTTATCTCCACCACATCCAACACCCACCATCATTCCCACCACCATCAACAATCCAATTATCCGTTTCATAATCTTACTCCAAGTAGGGTAGGATTTCTCATTCATTCAGGGTTAAAATACGAAGAGGGGAAGTCAAAACCCAAGAAAAAGACGGGAAGGGGGAGGATAGGTTTAGAAGGTGAGAGTTATTTATTATAGTATAGTGGGTTTCATCCAATACTCTTTGTCTTTACCCCTATCATCCTCTCTAATGGTAGGGGTATTTTTTATCTATTCCTCTAAAATAGTTTAGACAAATAATAAGTATAAGTCTATGTAAAACAACGATAATAGTGAAAATAATAAATGAAAATAGGGATGGTTTCCCTCCATTTTTAGAGGGTTTCTTCCTCTATACTAAACTTTACTCTACAACTCTTTACTTTATCCTTGTAATACTCAAATCTTCCGTTGGTTTTACAGATATTAGGGATAGTAAGTTGGAGGTGTATTTCCCAAAGGTAAGAGAATGACTTTCCCGATGGAGAAGTCATTTTACCACATACGAAATCTTTTTTACTTCTTCGTCGACGACATAGGCTATGGCGACGCCTCGTGTTTGAATCCCGACGGCAAGATCCACACCCCCAACCTCGACCGCCTGGCCCGCCAGGGCATGGCGGTCACCGACGCCCACTCCAGTTCCGCCGTGTGCTCGCCGTCGCGCTACAGCGTGCTGACCGGCCGCTACAATTGGCGCTCCACCCTGCAGCAGGGCATCGTCGGCCTGTATGGCGACCCGCTGATTGCCGCGAACCGCTTGACCGTGCCGCAGCTCTTGAAAGAACACGGCTATCACAGCGCCTGCATCGGCAAATGGCATCTGGGGATGGGATGGGATTTTACAGCGTCCGAGGAGGATTTCCACCCCGGAGGATTCCAGCGCCACCGCGACACAACCCAGGCAACCGACGCCGATCTGGAAGCCACGCCCGCACAGCGGGCGCGCTGGCAAGAGGCCTTTTCCAAACCGACCACCGGCGGACCCACCACGCGCGGCTTCGACTACTACTTTGGCGTCGACGTCCCCAACTGGCCGCCCTACTGTTATATCGAGAACGACCACACCGTGGGCATCCCCTCGGAGTTGGTCCCGTCCCGCCTGGTCGGCGACAATCTGGCCAGTTTTTCGGGACCGGCCATGCCCTACTGGCATTTCGAGCAATTGCTGCCGACCTGGGCCGCCAAGGCCGAACGTTACATCGGCGAGCGGGCGGCGGCCCAGGAGCCCTTCTTCCTCTACATGCCCATGACCTCGCCCCACACCCCCCTGTCGGTCAATAAACCGTGGATAGGCAAGAGCGGTTTAAACAACCTCTACGCCGACCTGGTACTGGAGACCGACGACGTGTTGGGGCGCGTGCTCGCCGCCCTGGAGCACCACGGCGTCGCCGACAACACCCTGGTTATGTTCGCCAGCGACAACGGCTGCGCCCACTACATTGGCGCCAGCGACATGGAAGCGCAGGGGCATTTTCCCAGCGGCCCCTATCGCGGCTACAAATCCGACGCCTGGGACGGCGGCCATCGCATCCCCTGTATTGCCTGCTGGCCCGGCACCATCCGCCCCGGCAGCACTTGCGACCAACTCGTTTGCCTCTGTGACCTCATGGCCACCTGCGCCGACATCGTCGACACTACTCTGCCAAACGACGCCGGCGAGGACAGTGTCAGCATGATGCCCTTGTTCAGCCAAAGCGACGAGACGGGCCGCAGCAGTGTGGTGCACCATTCGATCACCGGCAAGTTTGCCATTCGCGACGGCCGCTGGAAGCTGGTGCTGTGCCCGGGTTCGGGCGGCTGGACCCACAACGACGCCGCCCGGCTGGGGCTGCCGCTCGTCCAGCTCTACGACATACAGGCAGATCCCGGGGAGCAGCAGAACTTACAGTCTTCGCATATCGACCAAGTGAAAGACATGGTCGCCCTGCTCAAACAGCTGGTGGCAGACGGCCGCAGCACACCCGGCTCGCCGCAGCAAAACGATGTGCCCGTCGATATCTGGAAACTCGACACCATGCCCGATCTCGATCCCGCCGTCGTCGATGACTATTGAAGATTCAGAGAGGGAAAACCAGCCATTAGCCGCAGGCGTTCCTCAGAAGCCGTCTTAAAAAGGTCCAATTTTGTAGAAAGGGGTTGAAAAAAGTGTACTCACCAGGCCAAATTCAGGAGCGACCA
>CAXGRO010000808.1:0-2674 GCA_964012055.1 uncultured bacterium | reverse complement strand
GTTGCCGCCGGTAGCAAAAACGGCGTTGCCGTAGCGAGTTTTGCTTAACAGCAGCCCAAAGAGCAGCGCCAGGCAAATCCACCACACAATGGAAAGGCGGTAATTGCCGCCCAGCCACTCGGAGGGCAGGCGGCCGTTGAGCAGGTAGAAGAAATTGATTTGCACAGGTTCGCTAAGAAAGGGGAGGGGCAGGGAGAGGGTGGGGTCCTGGCGGGAGTAATCGGCGTAGCGTATGATACGGCCGCCAGATATGGCGGTGAGCGAAACGGCGCGGTAGACCAGCATGGTGCCCAGGGTGATGATGAAAGAGGGTATGCCAGTCCACACCAGCAGAGCGCCATTGAACAGGCCCATGAGGCAGCCGGCGCTCAAGCCGAGGAGTGTTGCCAGCAATATGTGGACGTCGTTGACCGCGGCGTAGAGGAAGGCCAGAGAGGCCACGCCCATGATGGAGCCAACGGAGAGGTCGAATTCACCCGAAATCATCAGCAGGGTAATGCCGATGGCGATGATGCCGGGCACGGCCTGACTGGTGAGAATGGACGAGAAGGCATTGTGCGACAGGAAGGTTTGTGGCGCGGCAGCGGCAAAAAGCAGGAAGACGGCGGCAAAGCCTATAAAAGCTCCCGCTTCGGGATGGCGAGACAGGCGCTGGCGCACATGGGAAAAGGGCCACATCAGCGGACGCCGGACTGCACCAATTGCTCAATCTGGTCGACGTTGTCGGCGTTGATGACAAAGGGGCCGGTGAGTGCGTCGGAGGCCAGGGACAGTCCGTACTCTTTATTGAGGTAGAGGAAAACCACAGTCAAATAGCCCTGGAAGTAGGGCTGTTGGTCGATGGCTTGTACCGTATAGCCCCCTTTGATGCGCTCGAAGATAGCGGGACTGGTGTCGTGGGTGACGTGGAGAATTTCGCCCGGCGCCAAGCCCTGGTCGTCGGCGTAGAGATAGAAGGCGTCGGCCGGCAGTGGGCCTAGGGTGGCGATGGCTTTGCTTTGGGGGTGGGCGAGAAAATAATTGGCCAGCAGGCCGGCTGATTCCTCGACGTTGTTGGAGATGGTCAGCCCGTCTACGGTTACGCCGGCGGGTTCGAGCACGTCGCGAAAGCCGGCACAGCGGGCCTCCAGACCGCTGTGGCCCACTTCCTGAATGGGGCAGACGGCGCTTTGCAATTCGATGCCGCGTTGGGCGGCGGCCTGGAGTATTGCGCGCCCATTGGCCTGGCCGCCCAGGTATTCGCTGGCGCCAATGTAAAACAGGGTGGGCAAGGCGTTTTTGGTGCCGGCGTTGGGGTCGGCGGTGTTGAGCACGACAATGGAGATACCGGCGGCGTGGGCGCGTTCGATATTTTCGCGGATGGCTTCGGGATCGGGGCAGGTGATGCCCAGCCCGTCGACGCCGCCGGCGATGGCGTCGTCGAGAAAATTGGCCATGTCGGCGATGGAAAAGGTGGGGTTACTGAGCCACTGCACCTCCACGTCGTAGCGCGCTCCGGCGTCTTGCATGCCTTTGATGACTACATTCCAAAAGGGATTGCCCGGCCCGCCGTGGGTGACAAAAGCAAATTTGTATTTGGCCGCAGTAGCGGGGCTGAGAAAAACGGCGAATAAAAGGCCGATGAGAAGTAAAGCGCGAAGTGGCGGGGTGGACATTTAGGTTCTCCTGTATTGTTTTGCTAGGGGGCAAAAGTATCCAGCTCTTGGAGGGCTGTCAAGCGGGTGCGGCGGCGGTGGGTTGCGGGCGTGGCGGCGGCGGCGTATTATTTGAAAGGTCTTCATTTAACTGCACTTAACTCACTTACATATGGAAATAAGACTCGAAGACAGATACCTGCGGGAAGAGGGGGCGGTTTTCCTCACCGGCATAGAAGCGCTGGTGCGCCTGGTGGTGGAAAAACAGCGCCGCGACCGCGCCGAGGGACAGGTCAATCAGACCTTTATTTCTGGGTACGAGGGGTCGCCTTTGGGCGGGCTCGATCTTAAAGTGGTCGAGCAACTCGATCTGCTCAACCAATTGGGGCGCACAGTGCACCAATTTGGCATCAACGAGAAGACGGCGGCTTCGGCCATGCTGGGCACGCAGTTTGCAGCCAGCGGCGACGTCGACGCCTTTTGGTACGGTAAAGCGCACGGCACCATGTGGATTCCAGACGAGGTGTGGCTGGCCAATTTGTCGGGCACCGGGCAGCGCGGTTCCATGGTGCTTTTAACGGGGGAGGATCACCGCTCCAAAAGCTCGGTGTCGCCAGGTGCCAGCGATTGGGTGTTGCGCAGCAGTTGGGTGCCGACGTTTTACCCGGCCACAGTCGAAGAGGTGTTGCGTCTGGGGCTGCACGCCGTGGTCCTGTCGCGCTACGCCGGGGTGGTGACGGCGCTCAAAATGGTGACGCCGGTGTGCGACGGCGCCAGCACGGTGGATCTGGATGTTGCACGGCCTCAGATTGTGCTGCCGCAGGAGGCATATGCCAAACAATTTAACCAAATTGTCATGGCCACTCGGGCGCTGCCGATGCAACGGGAATTGGTCGAACGAAAATGGCCCTTGGTACAGCAATATGTGCAACTCAACGATCTCAACCGCATAGTGGACGCGGACGCCGGCGGCGATGTGGGCATTATCGCTACCGGCAAAAGTTACACGGATGTGCGCCAGGCGCTCGAGCACATGGGGG
>CAXGRO010000807.1:0-2676 GCA_964012055.1 uncultured bacterium | reverse complement strand
CATGCCCGGCGACTCGCTGCGCGACCTCGACTGGAAAGCCTACGCCAAATCCGACCGCCTCTACATCAAACAATACGAAGAAGAAACCAACCTCAAATCATATTTGCTGCTCGACGTCAGCGGCTCCATGGACTTTCAATCCGGCGGCCCCTGGAGCAAATTCCGCTACGCCTCCAGCCTCGCCGCCGCCCTGGCTTACCTCATGCTCAAGCAGCGCGACGCCGCCGGCCTGATGCTCTTTCACGAGCGCATCACTTCCTACGTCCCGCCGCGCTCGATGCAGAGTCACCTGCAGGTCCTGCTCAAGGAGATCGATCAAGTTCAACCCGCCGCCGACACCCGCATGGGCCCGGCCTTCCACGACCTGGCCGAGCGCATCTCGCGCCGCGGCCTGGTGGTGGTGCTCTCCGACCTGCTCGACGAGCCGGCCGCGGTTATGCAGGGGCTGCGCCACTTCCGCCACCGCGGCCACGAGGTGGTGGTTTTCCACATTCTCGACCCGCGCGAACGCGACCTCGATTTCCGCCGCGAAACGCGCTTTTACGACCTCGAAGACCCCGATCAATCGCTCACCACCCAGCCCTGGCACATCCAGCGCGAGTACCGCCAGCTGATGGACGAGATGGTGCGCACCTACCGTTTGCAGTGTGCCGAAGCGCGCATCGACTATGTTTTGTTGGATACGATGACGTCGTTTGATGTGGCGCTGTCTAATTATCTAGCTCAGCGTAAGAAGTTGGGGTGAGGGACTTTGCCTGGGGCACGGGTAGGGGTGTTAACTGAGCTCTCTAGAAAACGAAGAAAAGACAAGTGTAGTAGTACTCTGAAACAGCGCAGTTAATAAATCATATGCCCTCACCCCCCGGCGCCACCAAGCAACCCCTCACCACCCCTACCTGCAAAAAATAAAAACTTTTCCCATAATCTTGACTTTTTTGTCCAGATTCGTACGTTTTATTACATCAATCTTAACTTTTTTGTCCAGATAACCTAATTGCTTGATATATTGAAATTTACCTCTCAGGAGCAAAAATTCAATGAGCCAGGATCCCACCGACGCCACCCTCGAAGAATACGCCAATAAAGAATACGAATGGGGGTTTGTCACCGACATTGAAGCCGACGCCGCCCCGCCCGGCCTCAACGAAGAAATCATTCGTTTTATTTCGCACAAAAAAAGCGAACCCGACTTTATGTTAGAGTGGCGCTTGCGCGCCTACCGCCGCTGGCTGGAGATGGGCGATCCCACCCGCGTAAAACCCAGCGAGAGCTGGGCCATGGTCAACTACCCCGACATCGACTACCAGGACATCATCTACTACTCGGCGCCCAAACAGCAGAAAGGCCCCGAAAGCCTCGACGACGTCGATCCCGAACTTTTGGCGACCTACGAAAAATTGGGCATTCCTCTGGAAGAACAGAAAATGCTGGCCGGCGTCGCCGTCGACGCCGTCTTCGACAGCGTTTCGGTGGCCACCACCTTTAAAGACAAGCTGGCCGAATTGGGCATCATCTTCTGCTCCTTTTCCGAAGCGGTGCAGGACCACCCCGAACTGGTGCAGAAATACCTGGGCTCGGTGGTGCCCTACAACGACAATTTTTTTGCGGTGCTCAACTCGGCGGTGTTCACCGACGGCTCCTTCGTCTATATCCCCGAAGGCGTGCGCTGTCCCATGGAATTGTCCACTTATTTTCGCATCAACGCGGCCAACACCGGCCAGTTCGAGCGCACCCTGATCATCGCCGACAAAGGCGCTTATGTATCATATCTCGAGGGGTGCACTGCGCCCATGCGCGACGAAAATCAACTGCACGCCGCCGTCGTCGAATTGGTCGCCCTCGACGACGCCCAAATTAAATACTCCACCGTGCAAAACTGGTACCCCGGCGACGACAACGGCGTAGGCGGTATCTATAACTTTGTCACCAAGCGCGGCGCCTGCCGCGGGGTGCGCTCAAAAATATCCTGGACCCAGGTCGAAACCGGCTCGGCCATCACCTGGAAGTACCCCAGCTGCATCCTGCAGGGCGACCACTCGGTGGGCGAGTTCTACTCGGTGGCCGTCACCTCCAAGCGCCAGCAGGCCGACACCGGCACCAAGATGATCCACCTGGGCAAGAACACGCGCAGCACTATCATCTCCAAGGGCATCTCGGCGGCGCGCGGCCAAAACACCTACCGCGGCGGCGTCACCGTTTTGCCCAAAGCCGCCGGGGCGCGCAACTTCACCCAGTGCGACTCCATGCTCATCGGCGACACCTGCGGCGCCCACACCTTTCCCTACATCGACGTCCGCACCCCCAGCGCCCAGGTGGAACACGAGGCCTCCACTTCAAAAATAGGCGAGGACCAGATCTTCTACTGCAACCAGCGCGGCCTGTCCACCGAAGACGCCGTCTCGCTCATAGTCAACGGCTTCTGCAAAGAAGTGCTGGCCGAACTGCCCATGGAATTTGCCGTGGAGGCGCAAAAACTGCTGGGCATCAGCCTCGAAGGCAGCGTCGGATAACCATATCAATTTTGACGAGGAAGAAATGCTCGAAGTAAAAAACCTGCACGTATCCGTAGAAGACCAGCACATACTCAAAGGCGTAAACCTGCGCGTTGAGCCCGGCGAGATCCACGCCGTCATGGGGCCCAACGGCTCGGGCAAGAGCACTCTGGCCCAGGTCTTG
>CAXGRO010000806.1:0-2707 GCA_964012055.1 uncultured bacterium | reverse complement strand
TGGCTCAAACCCCAACCGCCATGGGGATACTGCCCTTTGGCACGGGCAACGACCTGGCCCGCGCCTTGGGCATTCCGCGCCGCCTCAACGCCGCCGTTCAGGTCCAGGTCGACGGCCGTCCCCGCGCCCTCGACCTGGGCAAAGTCGGCCAGCACCTGTTCTGCACGGTAGCCGCCTTTGGTTTTGACGCCGAGATAAGCCGCGCCATGGCCACCGGCGGCATTCCCATTTCGGGCACCCCGGGGTATCTTTACGCCGCCCTAAAACACCTGTCCGCCTACCGCTTTCCCCAGGTGAGCTTGGAGGGCGAGTTTGGTGTCTACCAGGGGGAAACCCTGTTGGTGGCTGTGGGCAATACCTGCAGCTACGGCGGCGGCCTTAAAATTGCGCCGCACGCCCAACCCTGGGACGGAAAATTGGACGTTTGCATAGTTGGCGAAGTTTCCAAAAGTACCATTTTGCGGGTGTTGCCCCGCGTCTTTTTTGGCGACCACCTGCGCCACCCGGCCGTGCGCCTCGAACGCACCGCCTGGTTAAAAATTACAACGACCGAGCCGCGCATCCTCCAGGCCGACGGCGAGTACTTGTGCGAAACCCCGGCGCTAATTGAAACACAGGCGGCATCCCTGCAGGTAATTGTTCCAAATAGCGGGCAGTAATTTTCTATGCGCCCTATGCGCGCGTGCATTTACTTGATCTGAGCTACGTTTTTGTCCATATTCCAGGCCGGACATTGCGATAAAAACTGCCAATAAACTACAAAATTAATGGCCACTCGAGCGCAGAAAACCAGACTAGCTTTCTTTTTTATCTTTTCTATTAGTGTGCTCACCGGCTTCATATTAGTGGTCGCCGGCTCCCACCTGTTCAAATCGCGCACCCCCTTCATCATTCGCTTTGAAAACATCGGCGTGGGCGGCCTCAACAAGGGCGCCTCCGTCAAATATCTGGGAACGACCATTGGTCGAGTGGAGGACGTTTATATAGATTCGGTCGCCATTACCACGGTAATCGTCAACATCACTGTCGACCCCAAGCAGCGCAACGCCGTCACCGAAGAAACCAGAGCGGCCATTGGCACTCTGGGCATCACCGGCCTCAAGTACATCACGCTCATTCCCGGCAGCGCCGCAGCCACCCCCTTGCCCGAAGGGGCTACCATCGAAGGAGACGAGACCTTCCTGGCCGATTTCGAAAAACAGGCCGAGGTCCTCAGCGCCAAGGTCGAATTGGTACTGGACCGCGTCAACCTCCTCTTTGACGAACAAAACCGGCGCAACTTTACCAAAACCCTGGCCTCCACCGGCGATCTGACGCAGAACACCAGCGATCTGATCCGCGACAACCGCGCCAATATCAACCAGGTTTTTGACAACCTCGCCTCTATGACCCAGTCTTTGAGTCAGGCGTCTGCCATGTTACAAGCGACCTCGGACTCTCTGCACCACATCCTCACGGGAAGCCAAACGCGCAATACTCTGGAAGACATTGGCGTCACCGCCCACCACGTGCGCCAGATGACGGAGGGGCCGCTGCCGCAATTAATCGCCAACCTGACACAAATGACTGAAAACATCGACAAGACTTTTATCCACGTCGACCAGACGGTGTTGCAGAGCCGCACCAATATCCTCAACGCCATGCAAGATTTAGAAGTAACCTTGCAGAACTTCCGCGAAACAACCGAAATCATCCGCGACAACCCGTCCGTTCTGCTGCGCGGAGGAAGCCGCACCGATGGCCGCTAAACAGTCAATATACCTGCTTGGGCTTTTTCGGCTGGGCATCAGCCTGCCCCTTTGCCTGTTGTTTTTAAACTCCTGTGCCCAAATACTGGGTGGCAAGGCCGAAATCTCGAAAAAAATCGACTGGCATCTCAATGTTGAAACCATCCGCTATTTACCAGAGTCGCGGCGGCCTTATGACAAGCTGGTACAATTAAAAGATTTAGTTATTTCCAGCGCCTATAACAGATACCCCATTATATCGAGCCCCAATCCCTACCAGGTGGAGGAAAGCCCCAATCACCGCTGGGCCCAGCGCCCCGCTGAGATGATAACCAATTTGATAGCAAACTACCTGCAGGACGCCCAACTCTTCAGCCAGTTGGTGCGCGAACGCGAACTGCTCGACACCCGCCCCAACTTCATCCTCAAAGGAGAAATAAAGGCGATAGAACGCATCGACAGCGGCGATATTTGGTATGCCCACCTGGTCATGACGCTAACTTTAGAGGACATGGATCAAGGCAAGGTCATCTGGAAGGGAGAAATTACCGGTAAAGACGACATTGAAGTCTACGACGCGGATATGCAACAGACGGTCATTTCCATGAGCGAGCTCCTGGGCCGCAAAATGGAGCGTTTTATTCGAGAGATCGACCTCATATTCCTGAGGGATATAGACCCCACTCTGCAACTGCCCGAAAACGGCAACTCCAGAGGCGATTCAACCAGAACCGGCACCACCAACGCCGTGCGCGAGATTCCTTCCCACTACGAACTCATACCGGGAAAAATTGCGCGCTAGCCAGCCGGGATATGCAATCACATGAAAATACCGCAAATCTACATAATCCTACTGGCTCTCTCGCACGCCCTCCCTCTACAAGCCAATGAGGACGACTGGATTCCCGGCCGCGCCAAAGCGCAATTGCAGCGCGACCGCACGACCATTCCCAAAGGCAAGGGCATGCATTTTGTGCCCG
>CAXGRO010000805.1:0-2723 GCA_964012055.1 uncultured bacterium | reverse complement strand
GGGGGAAAGGGGCCCGTGGGACTCACAAAGCCCCAGAGGCAAAGTCCCCACCGCGCCGCCGCCGATATTACACCTCAAACGTCTGCCACCACCTGCGCCACCATATCCCCCACCTCTGTCGTAGAATACCCCATCCTCCCCGCTCCCAAATCGTCCACCTTCTGCACCGTCTCCACAATCCCCTTCTCCACCGCCACCGCCGCCTCTTCCTCCCCCAGCGTATCCAGCAACAACTGCACCGCCCCAATCGCCGCCAGCGGATTGATGATGTTCTGACCCGTGTACTTGGGCGCCGACCCCCCGATAGGCTCAAACATCGACACCCCTTCCGGGTTGATGTTCCCACCCGCCGCAATGCCCATGCCGCCCTGAATCATCGCCCCCAAGTCGGTGATGATGTCGCCAAACATATTGTCGGTGACCACCACATCGAACCACTCGGGATTTTTCACCATCCACATGCAAATGGCGTCCACGTGAGCGTAGTCGCGCTCGATATCGCCGTAATCGTTCTCGCCGATCTCGTTAAATACGCGTTCCCACAAATCAAATGCATAGGTCAGCACATTGGTCTTGCCACACAACGTCAGCGTGTTGGTTTTGTTGCGCCGCTTGGTGTATTCAAAGGCATAGCGCAAGCAGCGCTCTACCCCTTTCCGCGTATTGATCGACTCCTGCACCGCGATTTCGTCGGGCGTGCCTTTTTTGAGGTAGCCACCAGCGCCGGCGTACAAACCTTCGGTGTTTTCGCGCACCACCACAAAATCGATCTCTTCCGGCCCCTTGTCCTTGATCGGTGTCTCCACCCCGGGGTAGAGTTTGACCGGCCGCAAATTGATGTACTGGTCCAGCTCAAAACGCAGGTGCAGCAGAATGCCTTTTTCGAGAATGCCCGGCTTGACATTGGGGTGGCCGATGGCGCCCAAGAAAATGCCGTCGAACTGCCGCATGTCGTCCACTGCCGACTCGGGCAGTACTTCATTGGTGCGCAAATAGCGGTCGCCACCAAAGTCGAACTCGGTGGACTCGTATTTGAAATTGAATTTTTGCGCCGCCGCGTCCAGCACTTTCATGCCTTCGACGACCACTTCGGGGCCGGTCCCGTCGCCGGGAATGATAGCGATTTTGTGCAAAATACCCTCCTGAAATTTAAGTCGATTGAAAAGCTGTAGCGTAGGGCAGTTGGGCCGCCGTGTCGTCGATGGCGCTGCCCGCGTCCAGCAATTGCCCCAATGCGTCCCAGGTGCCGCTGACAAATTGCTCGCGCGGGCCGTCGGGAATGGCACACTGGATTGCGCCTTCTTTATAAGTGATGGTTTGAGCCGCCACATCCAGCGTCAGTTCCTGCGCCGGGTCGGCTTCTACAGAGTCCTGCAAGCGCGCTGCATCTTCCGCCGAAACCGTGGCACACGGCAATCCCAAAGCGACGCAATTGCCAAAGAAAATCTCGGCAAAGGACTGGCCCACAAAGGCGCCAAGACCCCAGCGCATCAGCGCCTGCGGCGCGTGCTCGCGCGACGAGCCGCAACCAAAATTCTCGTTGACCAACAGAATCTTGGCCCCCTGGTATTGCGCCTGATCAAAGGGGTGCTGGCCGCCGGCGCGGTCGTCCTCAAAGGCGTGATCGCCCAACCCGTCAAACGTCACCGTGCGCAAGAAGCGCGCCGGGATAATGCGGTCGGTGTCGATGTCGGCGCCGCGCACAGACACGCCGCGGCCCGTTATTTTGGTTCGTATACTCGATTCAGTCATAGCGTTTACCTGCTCAATTCATCATGGACCGCACGTCGGCAACGGCGCCGTTGACCGCGGCGGCGGCGACCATGGCCGGGCTCATCAGCAAGGTGCGCCCGGTGGGGCTGCCCTGCCGGCCCTTAAAATTGCGGTTGCTCGAAGAGGCGCACCTCTGGCGGCCTTCGAGCTTGTCGGGGTTCATCGCCAGGCACATGGAGCAGCCGGCGTCGCGCCACTCAAAACCGGCTTCCTGGAATATTTCGTGCAGGCCTTCGGCCTCGGCGGCCTGGCGCACCTGCTGCGAGCCGGGCACCACAATCGCTTTAATGCCCGCCGTCACCTTATTGCCCTCGGCCACTTTGGCGGCCTCCTGCAAGTCCGACAGCCGCCCGTTGGTGCACGAGCCGATAAACGCCACGTCGATGGGCGTGCCGGCGATCTTCTGCCCCGGCGCAAAGTCCATGTAGTCGTAGGCCTCCTGCACGTTGGAGCGCTCGGCCTCGGGGAACGCCGCCAACTCGGGAATGACCCCGTCGACATCCACCGACTGCCCCGGCGTGATGCCCCAAGTGATGGTGGGACCAATGTCCTCGCCGCGCAGCATCGCCACATCATCGTAGCTGGCGTCCACATCGGAAGCCATCGACTTCCACCAGTTCACGGCCTTGCCAAAATCGCCGTCCTTGGGCGCGTGCGGCCGCCCTTCGAGGTAATCGAAAGTCGTCTGGTCGGGGTTAACGTAGCCGACGCGCGCCCCGCCCTCAATCGACATATTGCACACCGTCATGCGCTCTTCCATGCTCATGGTGTCGACCACCTCGCCGCCGTACTCATAGGCGTACCCCACACCGCCCTTGACGCCAAAGTGGCCGATGATGTGCAGAATCACGTCCTTGGCATAGACGCCCGCAGCCGTTGCGCCGCTGACGTTGATGCGCCGCACCTTGAGCGGGTCCATGGCCAAACACTGCGACGCCAGCACGTCGCGC
>CAXGRO010000804.1:0-2724 GCA_964012055.1 uncultured bacterium | reverse complement strand
GTGCACGTGACCGACAACGTGGTGGTGGTGGTCGACGCTTCCGGCTCGATGGGCACGCCGATGCGCGGGACGAATACAGACCGCATGTCCGTGGCCAAGGATGCGCTGAAGCAGGTGTTGGGGCAAATTCCCAGTTCCACTCACGTGGGCGTGCTCGTGTTCCCGAACGGCAACTGGGTTTACCCGCTTGGCCCGCGGAATGATGAACGGCTCAACGGGGCGATCGACAGCATCACCTCGCAGGGAGGAACCCCGCTTGGTGAATACATGAAGCAGGGTGCCGATGTCCTGTTGGAAGCCCGGAAAAAACAATTTGGCTATGGTACCTACCGGCTGCTGGTCGTCACGGACGGCGAGGCAAACGATGCGGGTCTGGTTGATGGCAATCGGCCCGTCGTAGCGCAGACTATCTGCGGCAAACGGATCGCTGCCATCGAGTGTATAATAAATTTGGGCTGCCGCCGCCGACAGGTCTAAGCTTAGAGGGACGTTGTAGGATCCTCCATCTGCGGAAAAGTTGGGTTTCTCAGTCAACCCTGCAAAACTGACCGGTCGATTGGGCGTATTCGGCGTAGGCTCCGCGAAGTACTCCCAGACCCCCTGGTTGCTGATCAACCGGCCCATAGACACATCAGCCTGCTGTCGCCCAAAGCGCAAGGTGTCTATCGGCGTAATACCATCCCTGTCGAAGAGGCCAATTTCTTCTCCTTTTCCCGACAGGCGCCAGCCAGTGTGCAGCACGCCCTGTTCTGGTTGGCCGTCGCACCACAACAAGATAAAATCATGCGCGTTCACCGTGGTGATTTGCGGACTACTTTCCGGAATTCGCCATTTGGTGGGTTGGTCTAGATCATCCGTGAGGTAGAGGCCACCGATATCTATAGGGTCGGCTCCATAATTAATGATTTCCACCCAGTCATCCGTCTCTTCATACTCATCGCTATAACCATCTCCATTTATCGCCAGGAGTTCATTGAGACGCAGGGTGGGTGTTTCCGCAGTTGTAAGTGCGGGCCATATCCATAGCCAAAACAAAAAAAATCTATGTGCCATTCACAAAATATGTATAATTCGATTGTGACTTTCAATTAAAATTAAACGGCCCCAACGGGTGTAAAGAGAAAGTCTTTCAGGAGAATTTCTTCACTACAAACTTGGGCGACCGCCTTCTCCCAAGAGAGGAGCGGTCGCCATCTCCTGCGCCCGCACCATTCGGACATAGAGTCCATCTTCACTCATAAGTTCATCGTGCGTACCCTCAGCTGCAATGCGCCCCTGGCCGAGGACGACGATCTTGTCGGCGTTGCGGATGGTGGAGAGGCGGTGGGCGATGACCAGCGTGGTGCGGTTGTGGGCCAGCCGGGAAATGGCTTCCTGGATCAGCGCCTCGGTCTCGGTGTCGACCGAAGACGTCGCTTCGTCGAGAATGAGGATGGGGGCGTCCTTGAGCAGGGCGCGGGCGATGGAAAGGCGCTGTTTTTGGCCGCCGGAGAGGCGCACGCCGCGCTCGCCGATGAGGGTGTCGTAGCCTTCGGGTAAGTGGAGAATGAATTCCTCGGCGTTGGCAGCGCGGGCGGCGTCGCGCAGGGCGTCTTCGGTGGCTTCGGGGCGGCCGAAGAGGATGTTTTCGCGCACGCTGCCGTGGAAGAGGAAGACGTCCTGGGCCACCGAGGCGATGTGGCTGCGCAGGTAGTCGAGGGGGAGTTGGCGCAGGTCGTGGCCGCCGATGAGCACGGCGCCCTCTTGCGGGTCGAAATAGCGCGGGACCAGGGAGGAGACGGTGCTCTTGCCGGCGCCGGTGGGACCGACCAGGGCGAGGAGCTGGCCGGATTGCACCTGGAAGTTGATATCGTGCAAAACCGCGGGATTGGGGGGATAGGCGAATGTCACATTGTGGAAGCGGATGTCCCATTCCATTTGTTCGGGAACGGCGGCGTTGGGGGCGTCGACCAGGTCGGATTGGGTGTTGAGCAGCTCAAAAACGCGGTCGGTGCTGATGGAGGCCTTTTGCAGCACGTCGTTCATCGAGGCCAGGCGCATGAAAGGCTCGTAGATGTGGCCCATGTAAGCAATAAAAACAAAGAGGTCGGCTACTGAAATTCTGCCCTCCAGAGCGATGGTGCCGCCGCTCCAGATCACCAGTAAAATGCCGGCGCCGCTGGCCCCTTCAATTATACCGTTGGGGATTAGGGAGACCAGGTTGGCGGAGATCATGCTGTCGCGAAAGCGGCGGCTGCGGGTTTCGATGCGGGCGGCGCTTTGCTCTTCTTGAACGAAGGATTTAATGACGGCGATACCGGCGAGGTGGTCCTGTACCTGGGCGATCAATTCGGCCAGGTTGCCGCGCACCCCGCGCCACATGAGGCGCACTTTGGCTACATAGCGGTAGACCAGGTAGGCGACCAGAGGGATGGGCAATAGAGTGATGAGCGCCAATTGCACGTCGATGGAGAAGAGCACGGCCATCATGGCGGTGGGGATGACAAGGGCCAGCAGGGTTTCGGGAATGCCGTGGGCGATAAAATCTTCCACCGCCTCCACGTCGTTGATGGAGCGGGAAATGAGCTGGCCGGTGCGCTGTTGGTGGAAAAAACGGTGGGGCAGGCGCTGGATGTGGCGGTAGACGCGCACCATCAGATCGTGCATGACCTGGTAGGAGGCGACGTGCGAAAAGCGGCCGTAGCCGTAGCGCGTCAGGCCGCGCAAAAGGTAAACGCCAAAGAG
>CAXGRO010000803.1:0-2727 GCA_964012055.1 uncultured bacterium | reverse complement strand
CCGCCCCCACGTAAACCGGCATGTCCTGGCGCTCTAGCAATTCCAACACCTGCATGGCGTTGCGGGCGCAATCCGCCAGCGGCACATTGCCCGAAACCACCGAGACCCCCATCAACTCGATCTCCGGAGAATTGAGGGCCAACATAATAGCCATGGCGTCGTCGACGCCCGGGTCCATATCCAGAATTACAGGTCTCATCGAACACTTCTCATTATAAATTAGAGATAATCTTCTGCCCGATCTTGCGGCTCAAAACCAACCCGGCGGCGGGCGTGGTCCAGATCGACCCAGGCGTACTTATTGTTTGACATGCCGTAGAAAATATCAAAACGCAATTCATCCGACGCCTGTATACAACATTCTATAAGCGCCGCAATATCGCGTTGACTGCACCATATATCCGCCGATCCGGCGCCGCGCGGCCGGTCCTCTCCCACCACCCAACCAATGCGTATAGCAATGCACGACATGCCGTGGCTGTAGGCATAGGTCCGGCACAGCGACTCGTTGAACACCTTGCTAGACGCGTAAATATTGCGCGGCTCAGCCGGCACGTCGGCGCCAATGCGAGGCGTGCCCGGCGGCAATTCCTGGGGCCACCCCTGCTGCACAGCGCAATAGGGCTCCTGCTGCCGGTGGCCGGTGGAAACCTGGATGGTGCTGGCCGCAATCAGCCGCCCAACGCCAGCCTGGCGGCAGGCCTCAAACATATTATAACCGCCGACAATATTATTGCGCAACACGCTCTCCCACTCGCCGCCGCTGGGGTCGGCGGCCATGTGCACCACCACATCCATGTCCTGTACCGCCTGCGACACCGCGGCCATGTCGGCAATATCGCAAATAAAAAAACGCTCTTGGGGAATATCGATAGTGCGCTCGTCGGTCACGCGCTCAGACAACGCCCGCCGCCGCCCCAGACCGTAAATCTCGTAATGCTCCGGCGACGCGTGCAGACGCAAATAAGCCGAACTGCCGACAATACCCGATACCCCGGTAATTAAAACTTTTTTGGGCGCCATAGATTAAAAGCTCTCTTTCACCCGATTTTAGACCACCTATTTAATATAGCGGACAAACAGACAAATTACTCATTTTTTACCAGTGTTTCCGGCACCAAAAACGCCAGTACGGCCGCCGCCATCAACCCCATACTACCGGCGGCAATTGCCCCCAACCCCAACCCCAGCAAATCGGCCAAGCTACCCACAATAAGCGGACTGGCGGCGTGCCCACTGTCGCCAATGAGGCGCCAAAACCCCAAAAACTCGCCGCGCGCTTCCCCCGGCGCCAGGTCGGTACCCAGCGTCATCATACTGCCCGAACTAAGCCCATTGCCCAAAGCCACCACCACCGTAGCGGCGAGCAGGCCGGCAAAGCTACCCGTCAGCGGAATGAGCACCATGCCAATGCCCTGAATGGCAAAGGCCGGCACCGTATTAAATTTGCGCCCAAAGCGGTCCATGATCAAACCCGCCGGATAAAACAGCGACATGTCCACCGCCGAAGCAATGCTGAGAATTAAACCTACCGCTTCCACGTCTAGGCCCACGACTTCGGCGGCGTAGAGGGGCACCACAATGCGCCGCGTCGAGCGAATCATGGAGGCGAAGAGCTGGCCCGAACCCGCCGTCAATAAAACGCGGTAGTGCGCTTTGAGCACGCCGCCCAACAGCGCACCATGCCCCCCGCTTGCGGCCGCCGCGCCCCCATCCACCTTGCCCCCCTTCATACCCCAGGAAGTAATCAGAATGCCGACAATTCCCAGGCAGCCATAAAACATAAAAGGTGCCCGCAAATCGAACCACGCGGCAATAAAACCACCCGCCGCCGGCCCCAGAAAACCGCCCATGCGACTGATGCCGCCCAACACCGCCAGCGCCCGCCCGCGCCGCGCCGTGTCGACCACATCGGCAATATAAGTTAAGCGCGATATATTCCACAGCGCCATGCCGGCTCCGGTAATAAACCGATAGGCAATGATCTCGATTAAGTTCTGGGCCCAGATGAGCGCCAAAACCCCCAACGTGATACACACCAGCCCCAACAGCATAACCCGTTTGTGCCCCAGCTTGCGCAACAGGGCCCCCGCCGGCACATCGCAGAGCAAAGTGCCGACCCCGTCGGCGGCCAAAACCAAACCGACCATGCCGTAGGACACTTCAAACGAGAGGACAAAAAGCGGCAGCACCGGCACCATAAGCCCCTGGCAGAACGTCAGTACCAGCGTTGGCAGATAAACCGACAGGGCGAGGGCGCGCGGCGATTGGAGGGCGGAGTGATCGCTCAATTACACGTGCAATCTAGGCCAGCGGACAGGACGTGCCAGCCGCTGCGGTCAAATTTTCTGTACAACATACTCATCTTCCTGTTTATCTTTATTAATGAACATCATATTTTCGCAAATAAATCGGGCAGGGGCAATGCCCGGAAAAACATTCAATGAAATCACTTAACAAAGGAGGGTCCCGTGAAAGTAGCCGTATTTGGCGCCGCCGGTTGGGTTGGGCGCGCTGTCCTCGCCCATTTCTCCGAGCCTTACCAGGTGCGGGCTTTTGATCACAGCCCCGCCGCCTGGCAAACCTACGCCGACGTCGACGCCCCCTGGACCGGCGAGACAACCCACGGCGACATCGCCGACTGCGCCGCCGTCGACCAGGCCTTAGAAGGCATCGACTACGTCGTCCACACTGCGGTGTACGGCGGCGGCGGCGAAAACGACGACC
>CAXGRO010000802.1:0-2729 GCA_964012055.1 uncultured bacterium | reverse complement strand
CCAAGACAGACTCATTCTCCGCATCTGCCTCGGTTACCGCATACGACTCTGCCCCGGTGAACTCCCTGAAGAGTCGCACCAAATTTTCCTGTGGCAACTCGTCGCGCTGCAACACAAACACATCCAAGCCTTCTAAGCCGGCGCGGTCTTTGGCAGACAGAGCGACAACCGTGTCGCACACCAGAATAACCGTCAACTCGCTCTTGTTGATGCTGGCCAGGCACGCCAGCGTTACGCCGCCACCGGCGCTGGGCGAAACCGTGAGTATTTTGACGCTCTCTTTAAACTGCTGTATCAAACGAGCCGTTTCGCGCACGTCAGAACGCAAACCGTATTCCAGATACAAATCGACATTGAGGCTGTTCATCTCATTGATCGCGCAAACCGCCTCCCACAAAAACTCCAGCGCGCTCTGGTGGTGCGCTTGACTCAATTATTTTGCCGTACTGGCCGCCTCGCAAAACAAAATTTTTGGGTTGGAATTGTGCAGCTGAAAATTCGCCTGCCCCTGGATAATCTGCTTACTCTGAATGGTCGACTGCCGCTCTCCTAAAACTTTGAGTTTTTCCGCCAATTGCTTTGGAGTAAAGAGCTTGGCCAGATACGTATCAACGCCCAATTTAACAGCGGCGCGGACCTCCTCCAAGTCGTTGTAGCCGCTGAACATCAAAATGGGCAAGCTTTCGTAGCGCGGCATTTGACGAATTTTTTGCACCAACTCCAGTCCGTCCATGTCGGGCATCCGCTTATCCGTCATCAACAGATCTATGTCTTCCGCCTGGAGTTTTTCCAGGCGTCTTCCCCGTCTTTGGCTTCGACAATATCCCTATGACCTAAGGCGTCCAACATGGTCTGGATGAGTTGGCGCATAGACGTCGCATCTTCCACAAGCAAAATCTTCATGCTGTCTCCCCGTAGTCCGACGCCGCAATAAACCCTTCCAACTCGTCCCGCGTCGGCAAACTGTCTATCACCCCCAAATACTGCACCGCATACGCCCCCGCGCTGCACGCCCGCGCCACCGCCCGGCGCAAACCGAGCCCCTCACCCAACCCCACGGCCAGGGCCGCGTTAAAGCTGTCGCCGGCGCCGGTGACGTCCACGGCGTTTACGCCGGGCACGGCGGCGACCCTCTCCACCCCGTCGGGCGTGGCGATCAGCGCGCCCTCACCACCCAGCGTCACCACTAATTGCCGCGGACCCAGTTCTAACAAGCGCCACGCCAACTCTTCGTTGGGCGTCGGGTCCGACGGCGGCAGATCTAAAAGAATGCGCAACTCGGTCTCGTTGGGCGTCAACACGTCCACCAACCGCAAAAATTCCGGGTCTACGCTTTGGGCCGGCGCCGGGTTCAAAATGGTCAGCGCGCCGTGTTGGCGCCCCAGCTGCAAAGCCCGCAACACCACCTCGGGCCGCACTTCATACTGCGTCAGCACGATGTCGCTTTGGGCAATCAAGTCCTCCGCCGCCTCCACGTGCTCGGGCCGCATGTGCAAATTGGCCCCCAGGTGCCCTACAATCCAATTGTCCCCCGACGGCACCAGGTGCACAAAACCAACGGCGGTGTTCACCCCGGCAATGGTGCGAATGTGCTGCCGCCCAATACCCTCCTGTTCAAAAACCTCGTCGGCCACCGCGGCAAACAAATCGTCGCCCACACAGGCCAGCAATTGTACGCGCGCCCCCAGCCGCGCCGCTGCAATAGCCTGGTTGGTTCCCTTGCCGCCGGGCCCCATGTCGAACTCATCGCCAATCAGCCCCTCACCCAACACCGGCATGCGCGGCACCCGAATGGTCAACCCCACGACAAAACTGCCAACCACCGCAATGTTAGGTGGATCAACGGCCAAAACTCCTCCTCGCAATATTACCAGATCACGACGTTCGCGCGTCGGCGCCGCTCCAGCGCACCAGCGAAAACGGGTTCACCGCAACATGGCGCGCCCCACTGCGCACCCGCGCCGCCAATTGCGCATCCAATTCAAACGTGTGATTGCGCCGCAAGCGGGCGAACTCCTCCGCACTGCCCACCACCTGCTCTGGCCGCTTGGCGCTGCGCACCAAAAAGTCGGCGCTGGGCGGATAACAGGCCGGCGGCACGGCAGCATCCGTGCGCGTCCTCAATTCATCCGCCCCCCACTCCAGCGGCGCGTTGGTGGGCAAGCGCGCCGACTGGTAGCGTATATCCATGCTCCAGCGAATCCCCTCGCTGCGGTTGGCAAAACTGGCGTGCGGCGTGCGGTTGGTCAGCAAGAGCACCCCGCCTTTGCGCAGCGGTACGGGCATCGCCCCGTCCTTCCCCCCCAACTCCAGCGGCGGAATGACGAGGTAGGTGCCGGCGTCGTTCTGCCGGTGCGGCAACACCACCCCCCGGTGCGCCCGCGGTATCAGGTGCAAACACCCATTCTCCTCGTCCGCATCCACCAGCGGCACCCAAACCGTCACAATCAAATCGCCGTCACAATACGGATCAAAATACCCCGAATCCTGATGCCATGGCACCTCCCCCCCACCGTAGTTGGGCAATTTGGGTCGCAAGCGATAAGCACTGCTGGCGATCACTTCCTCACCGCACAGCCGTTCCACCACGTCGAGCAATTTTTCGTGCGTGATCAACCCAAAAAAAGCCGGCCCCGCAAGCGCCCCACTGGAGATCCCCTTAATAACCCCATCCGTCTCCTGGGTAATGTGGATAAGTCGCCGAGTAAACCCCCACTCCCCCTACCCCC
>CAXGRO010000801.1:0-2729 GCA_964012055.1 uncultured bacterium | reverse complement strand
GACGACGCGGCGGTTGACGGCGCGCATATCGAGGCGCTCGCAGAATTCAAAGAGGGTGGCAAAGCGCTCGCCGGCCAGGCGGGTGTCGATGACGGCTTGGGCGGCGCCGGTGCCGACGTTTTTGATGGCGCCCAGGCCAAAGCGGATGCCGTCGGGGGTGGGGGTGAAGTTGAGCGAGCTCTCGTTGACGTCGGGGGCCAGGATGGGCAGTTCCATGCGCTGGCACTCGTCGAGCAAGATGGTGAGGCGGTCGGTGTTGCCCATGTCGGTGGTGAGGCTGGCCGACATGTACTCCTTGGGGTAGTTGGCTTTGAGGTAGGCGTTTTTATAGGCGATTTCGGAATAGCAGGCCGAGTGCGACTTGTTGAAGCCGTAGCCCGAAAAGACCTCGATGTCGGACCAGATCTGGCGCGCCACCTCGCGCTCGACATCGCGCTCGGCGGCGCCGTCGATGAAGTCTTTCTTGTACTTCTCCATGACGTCGGCCATTTTCTTGCCCATGGCTTTGCGGATGCCGTCGGCCTGGCCCAGGGTAAAACCCGAGAGGTCGCGGCAGATGCGCTGCACCTGCTCCTGGTAGGTGATGACGCCGTAGGTGGGTTCGAGAATGGGTTCGAGCACGGGGTGGTCGTAGGTGACGGCCTCGCGGCCCTGCTTGCGGTCGATGAAGGCGGGGATGCGCTGCATGGGGCCGGGGCGGTAGAGGGCGTTCATGGCGATGACGTCCTCCAATTGGTCGGGCTTGAGCTGTTCGAGGTATTCGCGCATGCCGGCGCTTTCGAATTGAAAAACGCCCACGGTGTCGCCGCGGCTGAACAGTTCAAAGGTGGGGCGGTCGTCCCAGGGGATCTTCTCGAGGTCAAAGTTGGGGGTGTGCAGCTGGATCAGGCGCACCGCCTCGTCCATCAGCGACAGTTCCTTGAGGCCCAAGAAGTCCATTTTGAGCAGGCCCATTTCCTCGCAGGTGGGGCCGTCGTATTGGGTGGTGATGCGGCCGTCCTTGGGGGCCCTGTAGAGCGGCACAAAATCGGTGATGTCGCTGGGGGCGATGATGACGGCACAGGCGTGCACCGAGGCGTGGCGCGCCAGGCCCTCCAGTTTGCGGGCGTATTCGACGAGCTGGCCTTTTTCGTCGTGCGCGTTGGCCATTTGCTTGAGCTCGGGGACTTTGTCGATGGCGTCGTCGAGGCTGATCTTGAGTTCGTTGGGCACCAGCTTGGCAATGCGGTCGACTTCGGCAAAGGGCATGTCGAGGACGCGGCCGACGTCGCGGATGACGGCCTTGGCGCCCATGGTGCCAAAGGTGATGACCTGCGAGACGTTGCGCTCGCCGTATTTGTCGGTGACGTAGCGGATGAGGCGGTCGCGGCCGGTGTCGGCAAAGTCGATGTCGATGTCGGGCATGCTGATGCGCTCGGGGTTGAGGAAGCGCTCAAAGAGCAGGCCGTGTTTGATGGGGTCGGTGTCGGTGATGCCCAGGCAGTAGGCCACCAGGCTGCCGGCGGCCGAGCCGCGCCCCGGGCCCACCGAAATGCCGTTCTGGCGGGCGAAGTGGATGCAGTCCCAGACGATGAGGAAATAGCCCGAAAAGTCCATTTTGGTGATGATGCCCAGCTCGTAGTCGAGGCGCTGGTGGATCTCGTCGTCGGGGCGCTCGTAGCGTTTTTTGAGGCCTTCGTTGGCCAGGTGGACCAGGTAGTCGGCGTCGCTGGCAAAACCATCGGGGATGGGAAAGTTGGGCAGATTCATGGTGCCGAATTCAAAGTCGAGCTCGCATTTTTCGGCGATGGCCAGGGTGTTCTCGAGGGCGTGCCCCATGTCGCCAAAGAGCTCGTACATCTCTTCGGGGCTCTTCATGTAGAGGCCGTCGGGATAGCACAGGCGGTTTTCTTCGGCGATGACCTTGCCGGTTTGAATGCAGAGCAGGGCGTCGTGGGCGGCGTGGTCGTCGGCGTTGAGAAAGTGGAAGTCGTTGGTGGCGGCCAGGGGGACGCCCAGTTTCTGGTGCAGTTTGACGAGGCCGTCGTTTATTTTGGCCTCGCGCTCGATGTCGTGGCGCTGGATTTCTAAGTAGTAGTCGTCGCCAAAGATGTCGAGGTATTCCTGCACCGCTGTGGTGGCGGCGGGCAAACCCTCGCGCTCGATCATGTAGGGGATCTCGCCGCCGATGCAGGCCGACATGCAGATGAGGCCCTCGCCGTATTGGCGCAGCAGTTCTTTGTCGACGCGGGGGTTGTAATAATAGCCTTCGGTGTAGCCCAGCGAGACCATTTTGGTGAGGTTTTGGTAGCCGGTGGCGTTTTTGGCCAAAAGCACCAGGTGGTGGGAGCCGCTGGGGTTGCCGTGCGCCGCCTGGCGCAGGTGGCGGTTTTCTACGGCGACATAGACCTCGCAGCCGATAATGGGTTTGATGTTGGCGTCTTTGCAGGCGTTGTAGTGTTCGATGGCGCCAAAGAGGTTGCCGTGGTCGGTCAGCGCCAGGGCAGGCATGCCGTGTTCGGCGGCGCGCTCGGCCATTTTTTTAACGTGGCAACCGCCGTCCAAAAGGCTGTATTCGCTGTGGCCGTGCAAATGGACAAAACCAGCTGTAGACATCCTGTTCTTCCTGTGCGAAAAAGCGGGGAGCAGCAGGGTTAAAAGAGCTGAAACCGGGGACAATAAAACCCGGCTCCTCGCAGAGGCGCCAGGCAAAAGGGGAATGTGATGAGGGCGGGCGGGTAGGGGTCGCC
>CAXGRO010000800.1:0-2732 GCA_964012055.1 uncultured bacterium | reverse complement strand
CCCGCCACGCTGTCCACATGATGTAACCCTTCCAGGCTGGACAATACGGTGTGGGCACTAACCCACAAATGGCCCTCGATTTTGCGCAGCCCCCCCAGCCCTTCCACACTGAGCAAACCACTGTTGAAAATCAATTGCACGTCGCCGCCCACCTCGGTCAGCTGCTGCAAACCATTCAAATTGCTCAGCGTCAAGTGGTCCCTCAGTTTCAGCGTTCCACCTATAGAGCGCAACTTGCGCAAACCGTCAACGTGGGCCAGTTCTTTGGTGGCGTCGAGAAAAAAATGACCGCCAACGCGTTCCAATTGTGCCAGACCATCCACCTGTTGCAGCGAAAAATTGCAGCTGATTTCCACATTGCCGCCCACCGTCTTTAAGGCGGCCAAATCGTCTATATTCTGCAATTCATTGGAAAGGATGTGCAGATTGCCGCCCACCTGCTCAAGCTGGTGCAAACCAGCTATATTTTTTAGGGATATATGATTATTGATCCATAAATCGCCGCCCACCGCGTGGAGGCCGTGCAACCCCTCCAGATTGGCCAGCGATTCATTGTCGAGCAGTTTTAAATGGCCCGTCACCTGTTCAAGAGCGCCCAAACCGTCCAGGCGTCGCAGCGAAGACGCCTCCACCGTCAAATCGCCGTCCACAATACACGACTCACCCCCCAAAGCGACCAGCCGTTCGAGATCCTCTTGCGATGCGAGGGTAAAATCCCCTTCCAGTACAGTCGGTCCAGAAGAGAGGGAATCCCTGCCGCCGTCGCCGCAAGCGGCGGCAAAAATGGCAGCAATGGCTGTATAAAAATGGACGATCTTCATAGGCCGTGCAGCCCGTGAGATAGTGGAGGTCTACCCCTCTTTGGCCGCCTGCTGGTGGATCTTCTCTAAATTGCTATCGAAGATTTCCACTGAATACTTTTGCCGCAGGCGGCGCATGTACTCGACAAAAGCGCGGCGCGATCTTTCGATCTTTACATAAGTTTTGGCGCGGGTCTGGGAGGCCTGGTGAAAAGGTTTGGTCTTGGCCAATTCCTTCTCTTTGACCTTAAATACAGAATAGCCTTGTTCCGTCTTTAGCGGACCAGCGACCGTCCCTATTTGCAGATCGCGTGCCGCCTCGTACAGCCCCGGATAGCGCACCTCGGTGAAGGGGTTGAGCACCAGGCGGCCGCCGTGGTGCCCCATCTCCGGGCGAATGGTGTAGTCCTGGGCCAGTTGCTCGGGGTCGGCGCCAGCCAGCAGCTGTTCTTTTAGCTCCCGGGCCTGGTCTTTGAAGGACACCAGTATTTCGTTGATGACGACGCTCTCATAGGTGGCAAACTTCTCCGGGTGTGCTTCGTAAAACGCCTTTGCCTCTTCGAGCGTCGTCTCCGGCACGTGCCGGTCCACATCCCTCTTGCGCAAGGCGCTCAGCAGCAAGTCGTCGCGTTCGTTAGCAACCGCCGCCACCACTGCGGGGTCCCCATCGAACCCGTAGCCGAGCGCATCTTCCATGTAGAGCAGTGACGTCATGGCGTATTGTTGCAAGAAGTCCACTACCCAGGTGCTGTCGGTGAGTTGCTCTCTCGTCCTCTGGTTTTCTGGAATGGCTTGCAATAAATCGTCAAAGGTAACGCCGCCGCCATTGGCAAAATTGCATAGCTTGGCCTGACCTTCGGCCATCAGCGCTTCGGGCTCGTCGCTCTCGTTTTTTCTAATGCGCTCCAGAAAAAGAGACAGTTTTTCGCCGTCGATGCGCGGGTCGTATTTATCTTTGAGTTGCTCGATCAACTCTGCTTCGCGCTCGGTGCGTTTGCGCGCGTAGACTTCTTCGCGGACCTTGTCCTCTACGTCCTCTAAAGCCGCCGGCATCTCGTCCAGCACCTTAATGATCGTATAGCGCCGCTTGCCCTTGTAATTAAAAGCTATCGGCTGGGTAATTTCGCCAACGGCCGTATTGAAGACGGGCTCACGGAGGAGGGTTGCCGTCTCATCCTTGGTCAGGTATTTGCCCATGTCGCCGCCCTGTTCGCGCGTCTCCTCGTAGAGCGAGCGCTCCATCGCCAGTTTGTAAAAGCTGGCGCCGCCGCGCACCTCTTCCAAGGTTTGCAGGGCCTCCTCTTCGCTTTCCAGCAGTATGCCGGCTATGCGCAGGGCCCGGTGGCGATTGCTGGCGCGGAATTGTTCCTGCAATTCCTCCTGACTGATGGCAACTTTCTGGTTTATTTCACGGGATTTGTAGAGTTTGAGAATCTGCTGCTTTTCGAAGTTGACTACCTGCTGCTTAAATAGCGGATTGCGGTCGAGGCCCTGGGAGCCGGCTTCCATAAGCAGCAGGGTCTTGTCGACCAGCCCCTTGAGCAAGTCGCGGTCGCTGTCCAGCGGCGCTTTCTTATTGCGGTAGCCCTCGGGAATGGGGGCGCTGAATTGGCTCAGATCGGCAATGGTGAGTTCGCGGTCGCCCACCCGGGCGATCACCTCGCTGGAACTCTGGGCGCTCAGCGAGGCGGCGCCCAAAGCCAGGACAAAAGCAAAGAGAAGAGGTATGAACATTTTAGTACGCCACGGCAATAGTGCGCACGATCTCGCCGCGCTTGAGGTCGGCACCCTCGGTGTCAGTATCTAGCTTGAGCACCATGGTGTACGACCCCGGAGGCACCATCTCGCCGCCGGCATCGCGGCCGTCCCATTCAATCTCATACTGCCCCACGCTCACTGCCCGCTGCTGCGATAGTCGACGCACCCGCCGGC
>CAXGRO010000799.1:0-2732 GCA_964012055.1 uncultured bacterium | reverse complement strand
TTAGACAAATAGATATTGAAATTTGTACCTTGTTGATAAATAATCACTTACGAATTTCAACCTTACAAAAATCCGCTCAAAATCGAAAAAGTGTCCACAGTATTGTTAAACCGTCGTAGATTCTAGATAAACGATCGTCGAGCGGCTCTGAGGTCTCCCCCAAGCCGCGTTCCAGGCAAACGCCCATTCTTCCACTCTTCATCTCGCAATCAAATAAGATAATAATTGGCGCCATTTGCCCCAAAGAAGTAGATTCAAAAGGTTCGCCACACATCCCCAAAAGGAAGCTCATGGACATCGCAGCCATCCTCGATGAAAAGTCCAAATACGTCGACGCCATCATCGAGCGCTACATCCCCCGAACCTTTGACGAGCAGAGCCTGAGGCGGTCGTTCGGCCCGCCGCGCTACGAGTACAATATAGAAGCGGCCAACCGCTCAATGGCCGAACCCATATGGGACTTGCTCGACCGGGGCGGCAAGCGGTGGCGACCGTTTTTATTTTTGCTGATTTGCGAGGCGCTGGGCCGCGACCCGGACGAATTTGCCGATTTTTCCGTGCTCATCGAACTGGTGCACAACGGCTCGCTGATGGTGGACGATATAGAAGATTCCTCGGATTTGCGCCGCGGCCAGCCGTGCGTGCATAAGAAGTTTGGGGTGGACATCGCCATTAACGCCGCCAACGCCATGTACTATTTGCCGCTGCTGGCATTTCTCAAAAACCGCGCGGCGGTAAAGGCCGAAACCATGTTGTGCGCCTACGAGGCCTACAGCCAGGAGTTGATCAACATTCATCTGGGCCAGGGCATGGACATTTCGTGGCACCGCGGCTGGGCCGACGCCGACCACATCTCCGAAGACCAATACCTGCAGATGTGCGCCCTAAAGACGGGCACGCTGGCGCGCTTGTCGGCGCGTCTGGCGGCCATTTTCTGTGGCGCCGAGCCCGAACTCACCGCCAAGCTGGGCAAGCTGGCCGAATGCCTGGGCATTGGTTTTCAGATTCAGGACGACGTGTTGAACCTGACGTCGCAGAGCGGTAAAAACCAGTTTGTGGAAGAGTACGTGGGCAGCGATATAACCGAGGGCAAGCGGACGATTATGGTCATTCACGCCCTGCGCCAGGGGGGCAGCGCCGCGCGTCTGCTCGAATTGCTCAACATGCACACGCGCGAGCGGTCGGCCATAGCGGAGGCAATCCGGATACTGGAAGACAACGGCTCCATCGACTACGCCCGGCAGCGGGCGCGCGAAATTGTCACCGGCGCCTGGGAGGACGTGCGGGCCGACCTGGCGGAGAGCGCGGCCAAAGAAACGCTGGCGGGTTTTATTCTCTTTGCTATTGAACGGGACTATTGAAGAGGGGAACGTAATTGTTTGGTCCGCAACCACTTGCTTTTTGTACAACAGCGGATATACTCCTATAACAAGGTTGGAGTGGTGAACCGCCTGGACCGAATTCTGGCGCTGGCTGCCGGGGTGCTGATACACTTCTACCAATTGGTGTTGTCTCCCGTTAAAAACGCGCTCTTTGGTGCCACCTGTCGCTTTTATCCGACGTGTTCGGAGTACGCGCGGCAATGTTTTGCGCGGCATTCGTTTTGGCGGGCTTGTTATTTGGTGGTGCGGCGGGTAGGGTGTTGTCATCCGCTGCACCAGGGGGGGGACGATCCGGTGCCGCCGAGGGGTGGGGATTAGGTGGGAGGCAGTCGTTGGCCTGGGCGGTTTGTGGGAAATTTCCCACAAGCCTTAGTCGGCGCCGGCAGTGGATGGGTTGACGGATGGTTTGGGGTTTGTATTTTGTTATTTTGGATTTTTGAATATTAGTCTTGGAGAAGACATGACAGAAGAAGTGGGATTTGTAGCGCTCGATATTGCGGTGCTGACGGTGTCGGATACGCGCACGGAGGAGACGGATAAATCGGGGAAGTTGCTGGTGGAGCGGTTGAGCGAGGCGGGGCACAGTTTGTACGAGAAGCTCATATTGCCCGATAATATTTACCAGGTTCGGGCGGCGGTGGCGCGCTGGTGTGCCGAGGACGGGGTACAGGTGGTGCTGACCACGGGTGGGACGGGGTTGACCGGGCGCGATGGCACACCCGAGGCCATTCGGCCGCTCTTCGACAAAGAGATTGAAGGGTTTGGCGAGATCTTTCGGGTAGTTTCTTACGAGGAAATTGGCACGGCCACCATTCAGTCGCGCTGTGTGGCGGGGGTGTCGAACGGCACCTACGTGTTTTGCCTGCCCGGTTCGTCGGGGGCGTGTGCCACGGGGTGGGATAAATTGATTGCCGCGCAACTCGACGCGACCAACCAGCCGTGCAATCTGGTTGAATTGATGCCGCGTTTGCTGGAGCAATAAGGGATGGCGATGAGCGAAAATAATAACCACAAAATACCCGGCAGTTTGCCCGACATCCAGAGCACGGGGGACGATCGCGGCATTGAGATAGACCAGGTGGGCGTGTCCAACGTGCGCTACCCCCTCACCTTGCCGCTGCGCGACGACGGCGAATTTAATACGGTGGCCAGCCTGTCGATGACCGTGAGCCTGCCGCACGCCCAAAAGGGCACGCATATGTCGCGTTTTATGGTGGCCCTCAACGAGCAGGCGCAGCACTTTAGGCCCGACACGGTGCACCTGGTGCTGGCGGAACTCAAGCGGCTGCTGGAGGCCGAGGAGGTCTTCCTCGACATGGAATTTCCCCTCTTCTTGGAGCGCCCGGCGCC
>CAXGRO010000798.1:0-2750 GCA_964012055.1 uncultured bacterium | reverse complement strand
CGGGTCTACGAAGAGGGCGGGGGCGTGCCGGCCTTGCTGGCGGTTTATCAGGACGCTACCGGGCGCGCACACGAGATCGGTTTGGCCTACGCCAAGGGCATTGGCGCCGGGCGCGCCGGTATTTTGGAGACGACCTTCCGCGAGGAGACCGAGACCGACCTCTTTGGCGAGCAGGCGGTTTTGTGCGGCGGCATGACCGAATTGATCCGCGCATCGTTCGACACGCTGGTGGATGCAGGATACCAGCCCGAGATCGCCTATTTTGAATGTTTGCACGAGGTCAAGCTGATCGTCGATTTGATTTACGAGGGCGGCATCGCCAATATGCGCTCGTCCATTTCGGATACGGCCGAATTTGGCGATTTGACGCGCGGTAAGCGGGTGGTGACTGAAGAGACGCGGGCGGAGATGAAGCGCATTCTGGACGACGTGCAGTCGGGGCGTTTTGCCAAGGAGTGGATGTTGGAAAATCAGGTGGGGCGGCCCAATTACAACGCCCGCAAGCGGCAGGACCAGGAACACCTCATCGAGGAAGTGGGGGCGAAGTTGCGCGGCATGATGAGCTGGTTGGACAAGAAAGAGTAGGGCTGCAATAAATAGCAGGCCTGCTGCGCTCGAGTTGTAGTTTGTCCTGAGCGACGGACGCGAAAGCGAGAAAGGAGGTAGAGCAGATGGAAGTTGAGCTTATGGATGGCAAAACCAGCGCTGAATCTGACCTTAGTTGGGCAGATGGTACCACAGTGCCGGCAAGGACCATCTGTCTACCGAATTTTATCATCAGTCCGGCAAGAAAGAATGAAGAACAATGAGTGAAGCAAATCAAGTTATCGTATTCGATACGACGTTGAGGGATGCAGAGCAGACGCCGGGGGCGTCGCTGACGGTGCGCGAAAAGATGGAAATCGCCCAGCAATTGGCGCGCTTGCAGGTGGACGTGATCGAGGCCGGATTTCCGATCTCGTCGAACGAAGACTTCGAGGCGGTGCGGCGCATCGGCCAGGAAGTCGAAGGTCCGGTGATCTGCGGCCTGGCGCGCGTCGTGCCCAAAGACATCGACCGCGCCGGCGAGGCCCTGAAAGGGGCGCCGCGCTCCCGCATACACACTTTTGTCGGCACCTCCGAGATTCACCTCCAGGGGCAGTTGCGCAAGACCAAGGAAGAGGTCTTGAAAATGGCGGTGGCGGCGGTGGAGCAGGCTAAAGGTTACGGCGACGATGTGGAATTTTCACCGATGGACGCAGCGCGCACCGACCCGGCCTATTTGCGCGAGATCGTCGAGGCGACCATTGCCGCCGGGGCCACCACCATCAACATACCCGACACCGTGGGTTATGCGGTGCCCGAGCAGTTCAGCGCCCTGATCGCCGACTTGCTGGAGCAGGTGCCCAACGCCGAGCAGGCCATTTTTAGCGTGCACTGCCACGACGATCTGGGCATGGCGGTGACCAATACGCTGGCGGCGCTGCACGCCGGGGCGCGCCAGGTCGAGTGCACCATAAACGGTTTGGGCGAACGCGCCGGCAATGCGTCACTGGAAGAAGTGGTCATGGCTATCGCCACGCGCAAGGACTACTTCAATTTGCACACTGAGGTGGTGGCGCGTGAGATCGTGCCCACCAGCCGCATGGTGAGCCAGTTGATGGGCATTGTAGTGGCGCCCAATAAGGCGGTGGTGGGCGCTAACGCCTTTGCCCACAGTTCGGGCATTCACCAGGATGGGGTGTTGAAGAATAGGGAGACCTTTGAGATTATCGCGCCGGAAGACGTGGGCTGGGATTCGACCGAAATCGTCTTGTCGCCGCGCTCGGGCCGCCACGCTCTGAGTCACCACCTGGAGCGCCTGGGCTACAATTTGTCGCAGGAAGATCTGGACAAGGCGTACGAGCGCTTTTTGGAAGTGGCCGACAAGAAGAAAGAGGTGTTCGACGAGGATCTGATTGCCATTGTCGGCGACGAACTGCGCGACGTGCCGCAGAAGTACGAGTTGCAGTATTTGCACACCATCAGCGGCACGGGCACGGTGCCCTCGGCCACGGTGCGCATTGCCATCGAGGGCAAGGAAGTGCAGAAGTCGGCCTGGGGCGACGGGCCGGTGGACGCCACTTATATGGCCATCGACAAGGTGACGCGCACAGGGGCCAAGGTGGACGATTATTCGATTAGAGCTATTACCAGCGGCAGCCAGGCGCTGGGCGAGGTGACGGTGCGTGTGTCACACGAGGGGCAGACGGTCAAGGGGCGCGGGGTGTCGACCGATGTGATCGAAGCCAGCGCCAAGGCCTATGTCGACGCGCTCAACCGCCTGGCCGTGTGGTCGAGCCGCAAGAGCAATAAACCACGGGGAGTATAAGATGGGACAAACGTTATTAGATAAAGTATGGCAAGCCCATAAGGTGCGAGATCTGGCCTCGGGGCAGACGCAGTTATTTATTGGCTTGCATTTGATCCACGAGGTCACCAGCCCGCAGGCGTTCGACATGCTCAGGGAGCGCGGGGTGAAGGTGAAGTTTCCCGAGCACACCTTTGCCACGGTAGACCATATTGTGCCCACCGACCTGGTGGAGCGGCCGTTTATCGACAGCTTGGCCGAGGAGATGCTGGTGGCGATCGAGAAGAATGCCGACGAGTTCGAAATTCCGCTCTTTAACATCGACGACAAGCGCCAGGGCGTGGTGCACGTCATTGGGCCGGAACTGGGCCTGACGCAGCCGGGCATGACCATTGCCTGCGGCGACAGCCATACCTCAACG
>CAXGRO010000797.1:0-2754 GCA_964012055.1 uncultured bacterium | reverse complement strand
CCAAAAGCGAACGCACCGCCCCGGCCGCCGCCGCGTTGCAGATGACGTGTTCTAAAAACCAATCCTGCTCCAAAATGCAGGTGGGCTCAAAAAAATCGTCGCCGTCGCAGTACTCCATAGATTTGCCATTGACCTCGTCGGGCACCACGCCTTCGAGCAGCAAATAGCCGTTCTTGCAAAAGTTGAGCACCTGGGTGTCGGTCAGGGTCGCGGGGCAGTCGTAGAGTTTGTCGTTTACCGCAGTCATTGCTCAACTCCAACGTTCCAAAATAAACTCAAAACCCAGGCCGCGCGGGTCATCTTCCGACACCGCCAGCAGCGCCATATTGGGAAAGGAAATAATGCGCCAGCCGTCGTTCACCGCCGCCAGCACCGTCTGGTAGGGCCATTCGTCCGGGTCTGCAGCCAGTTCGACGGGCGCACCCGCCTCAATCAACATCATGCCGAGCACACCTGCAGTAGGCGAGGTATTGGCGGCCTGCAAGTAGAGCAAATCCTGCCGCGCCTCCGGCGGCCGAGCCACTTCCTCCAAACCCCGGCGCAAATCCTCAACCGTCAACGTGCCCGCTTCTAGGTCTGCGGCCAGGCGATCGGCAGTTGTTCGCTGCGCTTCCGTCATGCGCGCTTCACTCCTCCCCCTTTTACATCAAGTGGTACTCCACCATGTCGACGAGGTAGGTCACCCCCCAGATCAAGGCGGTAAAACCAAAGCCCAAAACCAACTGGCCGCTGGCCAGGGCGACAAAACCGCTGACCACTAAAAAGACGTAGACCGCCGTACTCGGCTTGGCTTTTGTTTTATTCATTTCCATCGACTCAGTCTTTCCTAGAGGCAATCATCGCCCGGATCATTTCCTTGATATCCCCCATACCCTTGGCGGCGACGACGGCGACGATTAAATAGAACATTCCGCTGCCCACCCAAAAAACGTAAAACCAGATTTCCTTCCAGGTCTGCGCGTCCATGGCTTTACTCCATTTTCGAAAAGTCCAGGGTGTGGGGCGGGTGGGTCTTTTGCGTCAACAGCGACCCCACAACCATGCTCATGCCGCCCAAAATCAACCCCAGCAGCGCCGGCCAGCCGGAACTTTCCACCAGCGGCTTGAGGATCTCGGGCACGTGCTCGGGAAACATATTCATGACCAGAAAATTGATCGGCGCCGCCGCCCCCAATACCAGGGCGCAATAAGCGCCCACGGCGTTGGCCCGCTGCCAGTACAACCCCAGCACAACCGCGCCTATTGCTCCCGAATAATAGATGCTGCCGGTGATGTACATAAACTTAAACGCCGTTTCCGGCATTTCGTAGTAGATGCCAAAAACGGCCAAAAACGCGGCCAGCAAAACCACTAAAACGCGGGTCCAGTAAATTTCCCGCTCGCTGTTCAAGCCACCCCAGGTCCCGTCCTCGGCGCGCCCCTCCTTGGCACCGCGCAAGATGGCCTTGAGCGGCGAAATAACGTCACGCACAATCACCCCACTCCAGGCCAGCAAATAACTGTCGTGGGTCGACATGAAGGCGGCAAACATGCCGGCCAAGAGCAAACCGGCCACCCCCACCGGCAACACCTGGCTCAACATCTCGGGCATGGCGTAGTGCCCGTCGCCGGCGTACTGGCCGGCGTAGAGCGGCGAGTTGACATAGGCAAAAGCCGCCGCCCCAAAAAACATGGGCACCACAGCGCGCCCCATGGCAGTGGCGCTGGCAATCCAAAAGATGCGGCGCGCCACCCGCGGGCTTTCGGCGCTGAGCGGCCGCGACATTTCCGGCTGCCAAATCACCCCCATCAAATTGAGGCTGAAAAAGACAATGATAAAGAGCCAGCCAAAATCCGGGTTGAGCACCGGGTCGAACCCCGCGTCGCCCTTGTGGGTCTCGACGGCGGTCACAATATTGTCCCAGCCCAATTGCGGATGCGTCATCACAAAATAGGTGGCCAGCACAAACCCGCCGGCCAGCAAAAGAAACTGGGCGAAGTCGGTCAGCACCACCGAAACCATGCCGCCCATCAAGGTGTAGAGCACCACAATGACCAGCATGGCCACCATTACAATATTGACGTATTGCGGATCCATGCCGGTAAAACCGATGATGAACTTGCTGCCCAAAATCGGAAAAAGCCCCATGTTTAAGGTGCCGGCCAGCGCCAGAATGCCGCCGCCCACCACGCGCACCCCGCGGCTGTACTTGACCTCGTAAAACTCGGGCACGGTCATCACCTGCAAAAAGCGCAGACGCGTCACCACAAAACCGGTGCGGCCGATGATCATCGTCGTAATCATCGCCATCACGCCAATCAAAAAAGGCGCAAAACCGTTCTTAAAACCCTCCTCGGCAAAGTACATGACCGTGACCAAGCCCAGGCCGGTGGAGACCCAGGTGGCCACCGCCATATGCGTTTTGAGGGCGCGGCCGGCCACCAAAAAATCGGAGATGCCCTTGATGGCGCTGCGCGCCAAGGTGCCCGCCACAATGGTGGCGCCGATATAGAGCACGACGATGCTTATGTCGATCCAATGTATATTCATAATTTCCAAAGATAGGCCATTGCCCGCCGCCCACCAAACTTCCTACGCCCTACAACTCCTCTATCAGTACCCACATGGGCGACGCCCCTACCTCGTACACTTCGCACAGCCTGAGTTCGCCGCTGTCCTGGTCGATGTCGTAGGCCGCCATCTTGCCGCTCTCCACCCCGGCGGCAAAGACAAACTTGCCCTGCGGATCCAGGTTAAACCCCCGGGTGTGCGGC
>CAXGRO010000796.1:0-2761 GCA_964012055.1 uncultured bacterium | reverse complement strand
ATCGCCCCCGCCTCCATACTGGTGTGGATCTCGTCGCCGGTGCGGTCCAAAAAACCGGTATTGATAAACACCACGCGTTCGCGTGCGGCGCGAATCGCTTCTTTTAAATTGACCGTGGTGCGGCGCTCCTCGTCCATAATGCCCATCTTGAGCGTATGGGACGCCAGCCCCAGCGCCTCCTCCACTCGCCCCAACAACTGAGCTGTCGCCGCCACTTCCTCGGGCCCGTGCAATTTAGGTTTGACAATGTAAACGCTGCCGGTCTTGCTGTTGCACCCCCGCCCTTCGCCCTTTAAATCGTGCATCGCCGCCAGCGCCGTCACCATGGCGTCCAGAAAACCCTCCGGTATTTCCTCGCCGTCCGCAGTCGTCACCGCATCGGTGTACATGTGAATGCCCACATTGCGCACCAGCAGCAAACTGCGCCCCGGCAAAGTCAAGGTACCGCCCTTGGCCGCCGCAAAAACGCGATCGGCATTGAGCCGGCGCGCCACCGTCTCGCCCCCCTTCGCAAAGCTCGTCTCCAGGGTGCCCCGCATAATGCCGTTCCAATTGCCGTACACCACCACCTTGTCGGCCGCGTCCACCGCCGCCACCGAATCTTCGCAGTCCTGAATGGTGGTTATAGCCGCCTCCAGCACCACATCCTTCACCCACGCCGCACTCTCCTTGCCAATGGGGTGGTCGCGGTCGATCTGAATCTCGATATGCAACCCATTGCTCTGCAACAACACGCCGCTCAACGCCTCGCCTTCTTCACTGTAGCCAACAAACTGGCCCGGCACCCCCAACCCCGCCTCGCCGCCGTCGGCCAGCTTCACCGCCAGGCGCTTGCCGCCTGTGTCGCCCGCCAACGCAAACTGCACTACGTCGGCGTAATGGCCCCGCTCTAGCGGCACCGTGGCGTCCAAAAAGGCCTGACTGCGCGCCACCACTTCGGCACCGCGCGCCGAGTTGTAGGCCGCCCCTTTCTCCAGGCCGCCCGCCTCGCCAATCACGTCGGTGCCGTAGAGCGCGTCGTAGAGACTACCCCAGCGCGCGTTGGCGGCATTGAGGGCGTAGCGCGCGTTGTCCACCGGCACCACCAATTGCGGCCCGGCAATTTTGGCAATCTCGTAGTCGACTCCCTCGGTGCTCACCGCAAAGTCTTCCCCCTCGGGCAGCAGATAACCGATCTCCGTCAAAAACGCCCGGTATTTCTCCGCATCGATGGTCTGCCCCCGGCGCGCCGTATGCCACTCGTCGAGTTTTTGCTGCAACACGTCGCGGCGCTGCAATAGCGCCCGGTTTTTGGGCCCCAGATCCGCCACAATGGCGCCCAGCGCCGCCCAGAAAACGTCGGGATCCACCTCAGTGCCGGGCGCGATATCGTCTCGTACCAGTCGGTGCAGTTCTGCGTCTACCTTTAACCCACCCACATCTACAATCGCGGCCATCCCACCTCTCCTTTGTCCAGGATAGATCTCAGATGTAACTTATATTCGCCCTGTCACAGCCCTGATCCCTGCCCACCTGCAACGCGGTCTCGGCGACAACTTAAAGTTGCTGGCGCGTGTAAATCTGGCCAGATTTACACAGCGATTTTGCCTAAAGTAAACACATCCTCATTCGCCTGTCTAATTCAACCGTGGCCGAGGCCCTCAACGCAGAACTCGAACCTTCATCCGCCCCTCAAACAAATGCCCTAATTCGTTTCCGCGTCTTTGTACTGCAATTGATGCAGCCGATAGTAGAGCCCGCCGCGGGCCAGCAACTCTTCGTGCCGCCCTTCTTCGCGCACCTGGCCGCGGTGCAGCACCAAAATCTTGTCGGCGCGGCAAATAGTAGACAGCCGGTGGGCGATGACGATGGAAGTGCGCTCGCTCATCAATTTTTCCACCGCCTCCTGAATCCACATCTCGGTCTCGGTGTCGACACTGGCCGTGGCCTCGTCCAGCACCAGGATATCGGGATCGGCGGCCAGTGCCCGGGCAAAGGAAAGCAATTGCCGCTGCCCGGTGGAAAAAGACGTGCCGCGCTCATTCACCGAGTGGGCGTAAGCGTTGGGCAAATTGCGGATAAAGCGGTCGGCGTTGACGTGGCGCGCCGCGTCCTCCACCTGCTGTGCCGTCAACTGCGGCGCCCCCAGGCGAATATTGCTCTGCACGTCGCCGCTAAACAGAAACACGTCCTGCGGCACAATGCCAATGCGCCGCCGCAACGCCCCCACGTCCCACTGGCGCACGTCGACCCCGTCCACCAAAATACTGCCGCGCTGGATCTCGTAAAACCGACACACTAAGTGGACAATGGTGCTCTTGCCCGCCCCCGTAGCGCCCACCAGCGCCAAACTCTGCCCCGGCGCAGCGCCAAACGACACGTCGCGCAAAACCCACTCCTCATCGTCGTAGGCAAACCACACATTGCGAAACTCGATGGCGCCTTCAACGCGCTCCGGCTGAACGTCGCCGCCCACAGGCTCCGGCTCGCTGGCCAAAAGCTCAAAAATGCGCTCGGACGAAGCCATGGCCACCTGTATGGTCGAAAAGCCGTCGGCGATGTCGCGGATGGGCATAAAGAAGCGCGGCACGTACTGCAGCATGGCCACTAGCACCCCCCACTCGGCCTCCTCTTGCAGCACGGCACCGGCGCCGTACCACAGCACCAGTGCCATCAGCAACAAACCGCTCGTCTCCATAAACGGGAAATAGGTCGAGTGGTATAACGTACTCTGCAAACGGGCCTCCAGGTACTCGTCGTTGGCCCCGCCCATGCGCCCGCC
>CAXGRO010000795.1:0-2786 GCA_964012055.1 uncultured bacterium | reverse complement strand
GGTCGTGTTTATATCGGAGGTTGCCGGGCGCGGCGAAAAATGTAGCGGCGGGGCGACGTCGTATCCTATTTGCAACTGGCGCAGTGCCTGCAGGCGTTCTCTTAGTTGATCAATCGACTCCGCTGCTGTGGCGCGTTGGGCGTCGGTGAATTCCAGGCCGATCAGACTTTCGAAAGCTTTGACGGCACTGGCGCGCAAATCGGCGGCGGTTTGTTGGCGAATACGTTCTGCGGTGTCGTCGTGTTCTCGCGCCATATTTAATACCCCAGAAAATGCGAGACCAGGCCGATGAGGCCGCCGAAGACGTTGCCCCAGACGATGAGCCAGCCCAAATGGTGGCGCATGACTTCTTCCATCATTTCTTTGACCGTTTGGGGGGTGAGCTCTTCAAGTTTGGCGGCGAGCAATTGGTCGACCTGCTCGCGCAGGGCGTCGACCTCCAGCGCCGGCTGGGCGAGCTCGGCGACCAGGCGCGGGGCCTGTTCGGCGCCGACGCCGGCGAGGAATTGTTTGACCAGGGGTTTGACGGTTTGGGTGCCCACCATTTTTAACATCATGCCCGAAGGCGAGGCCTGTAGTTCTTCCAGCTTGCGCTCGACGATCTCGTCCACTTCTTCGGAGGCGAGTAGGTCGACCAGTTTCTGCTCCAGGCCCGGGTCGCTCGACAGGGTGCCGACGCGCTCGCCGAAGAAACGCTCCAGATAGTCGGTGTCGAAGAAGTGGGTCATGATGAGCAGTTTGACCTGCTCGCGGATTTCGCGAAAGCGGTTGGGGATGACGCCCGAGCCGTAGAGCAGGGGCACGCGGTCGAAGAGCATTTTGACCGCCAGCCAATTGGTGATGCCGCCGGCAAAACCAAAGAGGCCGGCGGCCAACACCCAGGGGCGCCACAACGCCTCGGCGGGGCTGAGCAGGCCAAAAACAAGCAGGGCGAAGGTGATGAAGTTGCTGACTTTGCCTTTGTTGAAGAAACTCTGTTGCATAGGTCTTCTTTCAGAGGGCGGTGCGCACGTCCTGGCGCTCGGCGTGGCGCTCGAGAGCCAGCTGGATGAGGCGATCGATGAGGTCGCCGTAGCCAACGCCGCTGGCCTCCCACAGTTTGGGGTACATGCTGATGGGCGTGAAGCCGGGAATGGTGTTGATTTCGTTGATGTAAATGCGTTCGTCGTCGCGCGAGACGAAGAAGTCGACGCGCGCCAGGCCAAAGGTTTCGACGGCGCGGAAGACGTCGAGGGATAGGCGCCGCACTTCTTCCTGGGCGGCGGCGGAAATGCGCGCCGGGATATAGAGCTGGGAGTTGTCGTCGACGTATTTGGCGTCGTAGTCGTAAAATTCATTGCTCGGCACAATTTCGCCCACTGCCGAGGCCTGCGGGTCTTCGTTGCCCAAAACGGCGCATTCGACTTCGCGGCAGTTGGGCGCCTCGGCTTCGACGAGAATTTTGAGATCGTAGGCGGCGGCCTCCTGCACGCCGGCGCACAGTTCATCGCGGTCGTGCGCTTTGCTGACGCCGACGCTGGAGCCGAGGTTGACGGGTTTGACGAAGAGGGGGTAGGCGAAGCGCGCTTCAATTTCGTCCAGCACGGCGTCGGGTGCGGCGCGCCAACGGGCTCGGCGCACGACGCTGTAGTCGACCTGGGGCAGGCCTTCAAAGTGGAAGATTTTCTTGGCCATTTCCTTGTCCATGCTCAGCGCCGAGCCCAAAACGCCGGCTCCCACGTAGGCGACGCCGGCCAGGTCGAGCAGGCCCTGCACGGTGCCGTCTTCGCCGTAGGGGCCGTGCAGCAGGGGCAGGACGACGTCTACGGGCTGGTGTGCGGCGGGATCGTTGGCGTTTTGGACGAGCAGTTGGCGGGTGCCGGGGTAGTCGAGCAATACCGGCTGCAGTTGGTCGCCTTCAACGACGCCGCTGTCGAGGACCTGGAGGGCGTCGTCGGCCAAGAGCCAACGGCCCTCTTTGGAGATGCCAATCATGGCGACGTCGTATTTGTCTTTGTCGATGGCTTCTAAGACGCAGCGCGCCGAGGTTACGGAGACTTCGTGTTCGCAGGAGCGGCCGCCGAAGAGGACGCAGACGCGGGTTTTTTCGGGCATGTAGGAAAGGCCTTTCGTCTGTTTTTAGCAATTGGTCGCAAGTATATTCTAAGATAAGCAAGTAGGGGGAAAAAGGGGAAATGAGGGGGTTGATGGGAGGGGGGGGAGGGGGTAAGTTATGGTTTGCTTGTATCGGGGACGGTCAGGGGAGGGGACGTAGTGTATCTGCGTGAGACGTTGGTCTAATACCTAGGAGGAGATTGTGGGAATGAAGTTTGCGTTTGCCGGGTTTCGGCACGGGCATATACTGAGTTTGTACGCGTTGGCCAAAGGGATGGAGGGGGTTGAGGTGGTGGCGGCTTGTGAGGAGGATGGGGAGGCGCGGGAGGCGGCCAGGAGTAGTGTGGATATAACGCACGATAATATTGGGCAGATGTTGGACGAGGTGGATTGCGATGTGGTGGCGATTGGGGATTATTTTGTGCGGCGGGGGAGTTTGGTAATTGAGGCGTTGCGGCGGGGGAAGCACGCCATTAGCGATAAGCCGATGTGCGCCAGTTTGGCGGAGTTGGACGAGATTGAGCGGCTGGTGGGGGAGACGGGGCTCAAGGTGGGGTGCATGTTGACCATGCGGGATTCGGCGCAGATGATCGGAGTGCGGCAGCGGATTGCTGACGGGGTGATTGGCGAGGTGCACGCGGTGACGTTTGGGGGGCAGCATCCGCTGATGCTGGGGTCACGGGCGCAGTGGT
>CAXGRO010000794.1:0-2787 GCA_964012055.1 uncultured bacterium | reverse complement strand
AGGTGGAATTGTTCTACGGCTTTGGCGTCGGCGTTCCAGATAGTTTCGCTGGCGGTGGAGATGTGGGCAGGGTGTACTTCTTCGAGCCAGGCCGGGTCGAGGGCGCTGACCAGGGAGAGGGCAGTGCGCACGGCGCTGTCGCCGCGGGCTTCGAGCTCGCGTACTTCTAGGGCGACCAGCAGCGTGCCGTGGCGCGCAACGCTGCGGCGGTCGAGTTCGACGCGGCGCTGGCCGGCCATGGCGCAGGTGAGGCCCTCGGCGTCGCGGCGCAGGGCGATGCGGTCGAAGAAGGCGACCAGCAGGCATTTGAGCAGGTCGGTGCTGTGGCCGGCTTGCGCTTTGTGGAGGCCGGCGTTTTGCGCCGCGTTGAGGTAGAGGTCGGCGGTGGACTGCACCTGGCGGCAGGCGTTGGCGTGCAGGCCGGCGGCGGCGCAGGAGGAAGGGTCAAAGCGCCGGTCGCGGGCCTGGCGCCAGGCCCGCTCGCGCACGATCAGGTCCGAGGCCAGGTCGTCGTCGGGTGGCTGGGTGTATTGTGGTTGAATGGGCGCGGTGAGAATGTCGCGCTCGCCGATGAGGGCGGCCCACAGGGCGGCGCGCTTGAGGCAGCGGCGGCGGTCGGCTTCCAACAGCAGACGCGAAAGGCGGGGGTGCATGGGCAGGCGCGCCATCTGGCGGCCGGTGTCGGTGAGGGCACCGTCGGCGTCAAGGGCTTGCAGATCCTGGAGCAGGTCAAAGGCGCGGGCGAGGGACTGGTCTTCCGGGGGATCCAGCCAGGGGAAGGTGTTGGGGCTGGAGACGCCGAGGGCTTTGAGTTGCAGTACGGCGTCGGCTAGGTCGAGGCGGCGGATCTCGGGCAGGTCGTGGTCGGGTCGGGCGTCCTGGTCTTGCTGCGACCAGAGGCGGGTGCAGGTGCCCGGGGCGGTGCGCCCGGCGCGCCCGGCGCGTTGCTCGGTGGAGGCGCGGCTTATGGCTTCGATGAGCAAGACGTCGATGCCGCGGCGCGGGTCGTGGCGCTGCACCCGCGCCAGCCCCGAGTCGACGACGTGGCGCACCCCTTGGATGGTGATGGAGGTTTCGGCGACGTTGGTGGCGACGATGATTTTGCGCTGCGGGGAGGGGCCGACGGCGGCGTCCTGCTGAGCGGCGGAGAGGGTACCGTGCAGCGGGAAGAAGGCCAACGGCTCGGCCCAATTGCGCAGGCGTTGCTGGGCCGCTTCGAGGGTGCGGTGGATTTCGTAGGCGCCGGGCATGAAGACGAGCACGTCACCTTGGTTGTTGTTCTCCAGGACTTCGGCCAGGGCGGCGGCGGCGCGATCCCAGATGGGGGTTTGGCTTGCCGTGGGACGGTAGTGGACGTCGACGGGATAGGCGCGGCCGTGCGCTTCGACGACGGGGCAGGCGAGGGCGGTGGCCAGGGCATCGACGTCGAGGGTGGCCGACATGACGACCAGGCGCAGGTCGGGTCGGTCGCTTTCTTGCAAGCGGCGCACCAGCCCCAGGGCGGTGTCGGCGGCCAGGCTGCGCTCGTGGAATTCGTCGAGGATTACCGCTTCGACGCCGTCCAGGGTGGGGCTTGAGTGGAGCAGGCGCAGGAAGAGGCCTTCGGTGACAAAGCGGATGCGGGTGTTGTCGCTTATCTGGCTGTCGTGGCGCGTCTGGTAGCCTACGGTGTGGCCGATGGGGGTGTTGAGTTCGGCGGCGACGCGCTGGGCTACCAGGCGGGTGGCCAGGCGGCGCGGTTGCAGCACAATGATTTGGCCGCCGTTGCTGTGGTCCAGCAAAATTTGCGGCACCTGGGTGGTTTTACCCGAGCCGGTGGGGGCGGTGAGCACCAGGCGGTTGGACGCCTGCAGGTGGTGTGCGATGTCCGCTGCAATGCGGCGGACGGGCAGGAGGGACTCAGCCTTCAATCTCTTGGACTCTGCCTATTTGGCCGTCCGCCAATCGCACCTTGATGCCGTGCGGATGATGCGCAGAGCGCGTCAGAATGTCTTTGACGACCCCCTTGGTGCGCTTGCCGCTGCGCTGGTCTTGCTTGAGGACGATGTAGACGGTTTGTCCGGGCTGGATGTTTTTTCTGGTGCGGCCGTCCAGGGCAGGGCCTCCCGAGGTTATGCGGCGGATTCGTCCGGCGCCGGTAGGACGCTTTGCGGCTGCTGCGCCGGCAGGGTGACGGTGAAGGTGGTGCCTTCGCCTGGCGTGCTGTCGGCCTTTATGTGGCCGCGGTGGCGCTCGGCGATTTTGCGGCAGATGGTCAGGCCCACGCCGGTGCCTTCGTATTCGTCGCGGCCGTGCAGGCGCTGGAATATGGTGAAAATGCGGTCGGCGTATTTGGATTCAAAACCAATGCCGTTGTCTCGTACGGTTAGAGCGTAGGTCTTTTCGCCTGTCGCGTCCAGGAGCTGGGCGCCTATGTCGACGCGCGGCGCCACTTCGGTCCGGCGGAATTTGAGCGCGTTGTGCAGGAGGTTTTGCAGCAATTGTCGCATTTGGGTGGGGTCGGCTTCGATGGTGGGCAGGCCGTTCCAGTGGATCTCGCCGCCGCTCTGGCGCAGCCGCACTTCCAAGTCTTCCACTACTTCGCGCGTTATTTCCTCCAGGTCGACGGCGACAAAAGGATCGGTTTGCCGCATTACCCGCGAGAACACCAATAAACCTTGAATGAGGTCTTGCGAGCGGCCGGCGGCGCGCCATACTGGACCATCGCCTGTTCCAAAACGGCTAACACGTGCGCCGCCGTTGTCGGTCCGATCAAAGATGAAATCCCAAGTCCAGACGTGCTGCCGA
>CAXGRO010000793.1:0-2800 GCA_964012055.1 uncultured bacterium | reverse complement strand
AACCCCCTCGCTGTGGCGGTTCTAAGGTGACGCCGTCCAGCTGGCGCAATTCGGCCTCGGGGCCAAAAGGCGCGTAAATGGCAATCATCTGCATGGGCGCGTCGCCGCTGTTGATGGTGGAATGGTATACGGCCGTGGGAATGTGCACCAGCGTCCCCGGCCCAATCTCCTGCTCCAGCGTGCCGCTCTCCAACTCCACCGTCTGCACCCCCTTGCCCGAAATCACGTAGAGAATCTCTTCGCTGTAGGGGTGGTTGTGGCGCTCGTGCCCCTTGCCCGGCTCCAGATTCACCACGCCGGCGCTAAAGCGCTCAGCCGCCGTCACAGTGGGCTCGGAGAGCCAGTTGAGCCGGCCCCAATCAAAGACCTGCGTCTCTACGTCTTCGGCCTGGATAAACGTTCTTTTTGCTTCGCTCATAAAATCACCTCACTTATTTTGCACAATCAGATCCAGCATAATCTCCACCGCCCTGGCGGGAAATTCGGGATCGTTGATATTATGGTCGATCTCGTGCACGGCTATATCGGCGCGCAGATTCTCCTTAAGCGCATCGAACATCGCCTGGTCGGCCTCCCGGTCGCAAAACAACTCGCCGTCCCCGTCCAAAATAGACACCCCCTTGAGCGGAATGAGAAAGGCCACCGACCCCTTGGCGGCATTGGCTTTTTCGGCAAAGATGCGCCCCATCTCTTTGTTTTCTTCGCTATTGGTGCGCATCAGCGTCACCGCGGGATTCCACTCGTAAAACAACCTATCGGCCTCGCGGTACTTTTCCGGCACCGTCTCCATGCCGCCAAAATTGGCCATGTCGACACAGCCCGGCACAATCAACTGCGGCAAGCCCATTTCCCCAGCCGCCTCCAAACGCGTGGGCCCGGCGCTAAAAACCCCGCCGCAAATTTCGTCGGCCCACTCGGTGGTGGTAATATCCAGCACCGCGTCCACCAGCCCCTCGCGCACCAGCGACTCCATCGTCTGCCCCCCGGCCCCGGTGGCGTGAAAGATCAACACCTCGTAGCCCTTGGCCGCCAGTTCTGCCTCGCAGGCGTCGACGCACTGCGTCGTATTGCCAAACATCGACGCCACGATCACCGGCTTGTCCTCGACCGCCGCCGGCACTTTTGCCTGCACCATGCCGCAAATCGCCCCGGCGGCGCGCGAAAAGATAATGCGCGACACCCGGTTGATGCCGGCCACGTCGACAATGGAGGGAATCATGGTCACGTCTTTGGTGCCCACATACGCCGACGTGTCCCCCGATGCCGCCGTCGACACACACACCTTGGGCACCCCCACCGGCAGCGCCCGCAGCGCCGCCGACACCATGCTGCTGCCCCCCGTCCCCCCCATGCCGATAATGCCGTCGAACTTGCCCTCCTGGTAGAGTTTGTCCACCACCACCGGCGCCCCCGCGCTCATCACCTTCATGGCCTCGCCGCGATCTTGCTGGTCGCGCAAGGTTTGCAACTCCGTCCCCCCCGCCCGCGCCACCTCGTCGGCCTCCACGTCCACGCCAAATAATTCCGTCGTCCCCAACACGCCCGTGTTCACCGCCAACACCCCACAGCCCTGCTCCAAAATCCGCTCGCGCAGAAAGGCGTATTCGGCCCCCTTGCTGTCAAAAGCGCCAATCATCAATACCGTGGCCATGTCTGCCTCCTCAATCTATTTTAACCCGCTTTAAACGCAGCGCATTGCCCACCACCGACACCGAGCTAAAGGCCATTGCTATACTGGCCATTACGGGGCTGAGCAGCGGCCCCCCAAAAACATACAACAATCCCGCCGCCACGGGAATCCCCACCACATTGTAAAAGAACGCCCAGAACAAATTCTGCCGTATCGTGCGCATTACCGCCCGGCTCAGGCGCAGGGCGCGCCACACATCGGTCAGGCGATTGTTCATCAACACCAGGTCCGCCGACTCGGCCGCCACGTCGGCGCCGGCGGCAATGGCAATACCCACATCGGCCTGCGCCAGGGCCGGCGCGTCGTTGACCCCGTCGCCCACCATGGCCACCCGCTTGCCCTCCACTTGCAGAGTGGAGATTATGCCCGCCTTGTCCTCGGGCAGCACTTCGGCGACCACGCGTTTGATGCCCACCTGCTGCGCAATCGCCTGCGCCGCGGCCTGGTTGTCGCCGCTGATCATCACCACTTCCAGCCCATCTTTCTGCAGTCGTGCGACGTCGGCGGCGCTCGACGGGCGCGGCACATCGGCCAGGCCCAACAACCCCACCAGGCGCCCGTCCGCCACCACCCACACGGACGTCTTGCCCTGAGCCGCCAGCGCCGCCGCCTGTTGCTCGTCCACCTGTACGCCGCCGAACTCCTCCACCATCTTGCGATTGCCCACCACCACCTGCTTGCCTTCCACCTCTGCGCGTGCTCCGTGTCCAGGCACGGCGACAAAGTCGCTGCCCACCGGCAGGTCCGCCTCCTCTTTGGCGCGCGCCACCACGGCCGCAGCCAGCGGATGTTCGGAATACTGCTCCACGGCCGCGGCGCCGCGCAAGACCTCGCGCTCCGACCAATCCCCCAGCGCCATAAAATCGGTCAGCGCCGGCCGCCCCTGGGTAATCGTCCCCGTCTTGTCCAGCGCCACCGCATCCAGGCGCTGCATCTCCTCCAGCGCTTCCGGCCCCTTCACCAGAATGCCCAAACGCGCCCCGCGCCCCGTGCCCGCCATAATGGCCGCCGGCGTCGCCAGCCCCAAACTGCACGGGCAAGCAATGATGAGCACTGTCACAAAGACTTTTAAGGCAAAAGCCGTGCCGGCACCAACCAGCAGCCAGGCGC
>CAXGRO010000792.1:0-2801 GCA_964012055.1 uncultured bacterium | reverse complement strand
CCATATCCCCCCTATCTTTACACCATGCAAATCGTCGTCTTCTCAGACGAAATCAACCGCCAGAACCCGTCCCGCGCCATCCACCTCGCCGCCGCCTGGGGCGTCAGCCACGTCGAAGTGCGCACCCTCCCCGGCGGCCGCTTCCCCCAGCCCGGTGACGCCGAACTCGAAGACTTCCACCGCCAGGTGGACGACGCCGGCCTCGAAATCTCGGCCGTCTCACCCGGCTTTTGCAAATGCCCCGTCGAAGACCCCTCCGTGCCCAACGTCTTGGCCGAAGACCTGCCGCGCGCCTGCGAGTGGGCCCTGCAGTGGGGCACCGACCTGGTTTCCTGCTTTGCCTTCAGGCGCGACGAATCGCCCGAAGTGCCGGCCCAAATCATCGACCACATGGCCGAGATGAACGCCATTGCCGCCCAGCAGGGCTGCCGCCTGGTGCTGGAAAACGAGGCCGGCTGCTGGGGCGCCACCGGGGTGGAGGCCGCCGCCATCATCCGCCAGGTGGACGACCCCAACCTGACGCTGTGCTGGGACCCGGGCAATTCGGCGCGCGCCGGATCGCCCCGGCCCTTTCCCGACGAATACGCCCAGCTCAGAGACCTGGTCGACCACGTCCACCTGAAAAACTTTGACGCCGACCACGCCAAGTGGTCGCTGATTGAAGAGGGCGTAATCGACTGGCCGGCCCAGCTCCGCTCACTGGTGCAGGACGGCTACGAGGGATTTATCGTCGTCGAAACCCACCTGGGCGACAGCCCGGCGGCAGTTGAGACGGCCAACGGAGAACTGCAGGGATCGGAAGCGAATTCTTTTCGCAACCTCGAGTATGTGCGCTCTCTGCTGGCCTACGACTGACACCTCTTATAGCGAGTACTACCCATGCCAGGTTTAGTGGGCCTAACCGTCGGCTCCACTGCCCGCGCCCAAATCCAGACGGCCCTGCAAGCCATGCAGGACGCCGTGCACCACTTTGACACCTATACAATCGACCCGCCCTACTGCGACGCCGCCCTCTGCGCCACCCGTTGCCACACCAACACCCTACAGCCGGCGCCGCAGCCGCACCACAACGACGGCCTCTTCGTCTGGTTAGAGGGCGAATTCTACAACCGCGCCGCAATTGATCCAGAGGCCCCCACCGATCCGCAACTCCTGCTCTCGCTCTACCGCGCCGACCCCTCTCTCAAGCGACTGAGCGAAATTGACGGTCTCTATACCGCCGTCCTCTACGACGCCCCGGCCCAACAGCTCCACCTCGTCTCTGACCGCTACGGCCTGCGCCCCCTCTACTGGACCGAACACCAGAACAATCTGGCCTGGGCCTCAGAAGCCAAAGCCCTGTGGACCCTGCCCGGTCTTTCCCTGCAACTGGAACGCCGGGCCCTCGACGCCTTTCTCGGCGTCGGCTATTTATACGACAATTTGACCTGGTTCCAAAACATCCAGCGCCTGCCCGCCGCCAGCGTGCTCACCTGGGACCTGCGCTCTGGCACCTCGACCGTACAACCCTACTGGTCGTGGGACCACATCGCCCCCGTTGCCAGCGCCAACGCTGCCGAACTGGCTGACGAATTGGGCTCTCGTTTCACCACAGCCGTACAGCAGCGCTGCCACCCCCCTCAGTGCGTCGGCCTGGTACTCAGCGGCGGCCTCGACTCGCGCGCCATCCTCGCCGCCCTGCCCGGCGCTTCTTTCACGGCCCTCACCTTTGGCCGCGATAACAGCCCCGACAGCCGCATCGCCGCCCGCGCTGCCCAACTCAAAGGCGTTGCGCACCACTGCTTTGCCATCGACGCCGCCAATTGGCTGGCCCCGCGCCTGGCCGGCGTATGGTGGAGCGACGGCATGCTCGACCTCATGCACATGCACAGCGTCGAAGCCGTGCAGCACATCAAAAGCCTCTTTGCCGTGGCGCTCAACGGCGCCGGCGGCGACGGCCTGGCCGGCGGCGGCCACCTCTTCAACCCAGGCGACCTGGCCCACCACCTGGAATACAGGCTCGGCGTCAACACCGCCGCTTATCCCGACCTGCTAACCGACCTAAACACTTATTTCACCCGCCTGGGCTCGGCCCACGCCTTCTACGTCGATCACCGCATGCGCTCCTTTGGCCTCTTTGCCCTGTCACTGGGCACCTTCCATGGCCTCGAATACCGCCTGCCTTTCATGGACAATCACTTCCAGGAGTTGCTCTACGCCGTGCCCGACCACCTCAAGCGCAACAACCACCTCTACCGCAAGATGCTGCTGCACACCTTCCCCCAGTTCTACCGGCGCATCCCCTGGCAGGCCACCGGCGTGCCCCTCACCTGGCCGCGCTGGGCCGGGCGCTTGTGGCGCGCCGTGCGCCGCGGCAACGCCAGTTTTGTCGACTATTTCACCTGGATACGCCAGGAACCGGCGCGCTCGCTCATCGGCGAAATCCTGCTCAACCCCAACGCCCTCTACCCCGAGTACATCCCCCGCCAGCAGGTACAGGACGCCTGGCAGCAACACGGCGTCCAGGCCGACCGCTCCGCCGAGTTATGCCGCTACCTCACCTTTGAAGTGATGCTGCAGCAAGTCTTCGAAAGAAAATGGCGACCCTCTGCTTGAGCGCCGCATTGTGCCCCCCAGGAGAACTGCTATCTTCATAATATGACGATTCCTCTGCGATCCCTACCGTCTAGCCGCCCATGCTAAAGCGCCTGCTCAATCGCATCGTTCACAAAACGGGTTACGCCCTGGTAAAAACCGGCGACCACTGTTCCTACGACCTGGAGCAGGAGGCGCGCCAGCACATCGACGCGGTGCGCTCCCAC
>CAXGRO010000791.1:0-2823 GCA_964012055.1 uncultured bacterium | reverse complement strand
GTAGGTTACGCCAAAGTGGGTGCGAATCAACTGAGCCACACGGGGCCCCGTCCAGTGTTGACCGCGAAAGCCAAAGGCTTCGGCCCCTTGCTCTAAGAGGGCCAGCAGTTGATTACCACCACAACCCGCCCGGATAATCCCTCCAGCTCCATTGGGCAAACTCTCCGAGAAAAGAACTCGCTCGGTCGCCCGCGCATTTCGATTGCCGCTATTCCTCACTTTGCGATGGTCTCTTTTCGCCTGCACGCGTCGGCAACCGCAAAATAAACCAAATAACCCAGCTTCCTATTAGCACCAGTCCTAGGCGTACATAGATCTCGGGCACAAAGAAAATCACCGACGTGCCCAGGGTTAACACCAATAGGGCAATGGCCATCACCTTTGTTCGCAGCGCCACGCTGCCGTCCTGGCGCCACTGTCGAATGGTTGGACCGAATATTTTATTGTTGAGCAACCAGTGGTAAAAGCGCCGCGATGAGCGCGCATAACAGGCCGCTGCCAGCAGCATAAAGGGCGTGGTAGGTAAAACCGGCAAAACGACCCCCACCGCACCCAGCGCGAAAAAGAGTGTGCCTAAAATAAAAAAACAACTCGGGCCGAGCGCGAAGACCGCAGCTGCATTGGGTGGGTGTAGTCTTCTTCTTTTTCCTTTGACATGTCTTTTGTCTTAGAGGATCTCTTGGTTGACCTCTACGCCAAAACCGGGACCTTGCGGCAGTTCGAGATAGCCGTTTTCCACTTTGGGCTCGCCCAGCCAGACCAAATCCCGCGCCGCATCTCGACTGCCCAACACCAGCTCGCCCAAATCTTCGACCCACCCGGCCGCAATCAAATGCAACCCCCAGATTTCTCCGCCGCGGTGTAATACTACGGGCACTTCGTGCGCGGCGGCCAACTCGGCTATGCGCAGAGCGGCGGTCAAACCGCCGCACCAAGTCACGTCTGGCTGCCACAGGTCCAACGCCCCGGCGTGCGCCACCGGGGCAAAACCGTACGCGGTGAATTCGTGCTCGCCACCGGCCAGTAAAATCGGTTTGATTTGCCGGCGCAGTTCGGCTTGCATTTCCACCTGGTCTGGCAATAAGACGTCTTCAAACCAGTAAATATTGTAAGGGGCTAGATGGGACGCCAGTTCCACCGCATAGTCCTCTTGCCACGACATGTACGCATCTATCATGAGCAGCGCTTCGCTACCCAGCATTTGGCGTCCCCGTTCCGCCCACTGGACCATTTCCTCGCTCCCCCCCTTGCCACCGGGGGGATGGTGGGAGGTTTTGTGCGCCGTAAATCCCAAGTCGCGAAACCACGCCACGTCGGCGCCAGAAGCATAGGCGCGCACTTTCTGACGTTTTTGTCCGCCCAATAAATCGCATACGCTCCTGTCTTCGGCCTTGCCCAACGCGTCCCACAAAGCCAGGTCGATACCGCTGAGCGCCATTACGGCAATGCCGCGGCGTCCGTAGGGCAAGCAGGCAAAGTAGAGTTCGTCCCAAAGGTCACTGATCTGTTCTACCCCGTCCACTTTCCGTCCCAACAACAATCGGCGCAAATGCCCATTGACCACCTCTACCGCTCCTCTGCCCCCGCCACCATAGCCCCAACCAACAATGCCCACGTCGGTCTCTAGGCACACGACAATCTGCCAGAAGTGCGTGCGCCACGAAGGCGCCACGTGGCGGTAGCGCGGATAGTACACTTTCACATCGGTGATTTTCACGCCTCGACCTCCTCTGCATATAGGTTGTAGAAAACAACCGTTCAGTTGAACAATTTGTACCAGCGCAGCTAATAAACCATACGTAACTTGGCGTCGGTGGGTGGGGGACTTGCCGGCGGTGCTTTGTGGGGGTCGGGCCGGGGGAAAGGGGCCGGGACTCACAGCCGCACAGCGGCTGTGGGGGAGCGGGGATGGGCAGACCCCCGAGGGACTCACAAAGCACCAGAGGCAAGTCCCCCACCCACCGACACCACCAAGCGTCTCGTTAACTATACTAGCATCTAATAGATGCACCATTCCCCTTGACCGCCCCCCTTTAGTAGCGTAAACTGTAGCATCCTTACACTTACTTGCAAAGGATCAATTCATGCAAATCAGCCGCCACAAAGTAGTCCTCATCGACTACGTCCTCTCCGACGCCAACGGCAACCCCATCGATAGCTCTGCCGAAGACGAACCCCTGGCCTACATCCATGGCACCGACAGTCTTATTCCCGGCCTCGAAGAAGAACTCGAGGGCCGCAGCGCCAAAGATTCTTTTACCACCGCAATCCCGCCCGAAAAAGCCTATGGCCCGCGCGACGAAGAACGGGTCGAAGCGGTATCTAGAGACCAGTTCGAGGCGGGCACCGACCTCCAGGTCGGCCTGCAATTTCACACCCACGACGAGGACCACGGCATCGTCACAATCACCGCCATCGACGGCGACAACGTCACCCTAGATACCAACCACCCCCTCGCCGGCCACACCCTACACTTTGACGTCACCGTAGTTGACGTGCGCGACGCCACTCCCGAAGAACTCGACCACGGCCACGTTCACGGCGGGCACCACCATTGATCCGTTTTTTCTTGCAGTAAAACCAGGGACAACGTGGACTTGGTGGAGCCAGGGGGTAGGGGTCTTGCCACTAGTGCTTTGCGAGTCCCGCCCCTCTCCCCCCCGGCACCCCCCACCACCTAGCCCCAACTTTCATATAGCCCATGAACTGCGCCGCTCTCATCCCTCCGCCTGGGATCTAGCACACCCAACACCAACGCAGTTAATAATACAGTACTGTGGACACTTTTTCGATTTTGAGCGGATTTTTGTAAGGTTGAAATTC
>CAXGRO010000790.1:0-2824 GCA_964012055.1 uncultured bacterium | reverse complement strand
TCAAGGGCACGTCACCCCGGGCATGTACGCCCGCGCCTACCTCGAAGGTCGCCTCAGCGAAGAACAATTGGTCAATTTCCGCCGCGAGCTACAGCCCGGCGGCGGCCTCTCCTCCTACCCGCACCCCTGGCTCATGCCCGACTTCTGGCAATTCCCCACTGTCTCCATGGGCCTGGGACCTATTTGCGCCGTCTACCAGGCGCGCTACAATCGCTACCTGACCGACCGCGGCCTCAAAGACGCCAGCGACTCCAAGGTGTGGGCCTTTTTGGGCGACGGCGAAACCGACGAAGCCGAAACCGCCGGCGCCGTGGCCATGGCCGGGCGCGAAAAACTCGACAACGTCGTTTTTGTGGTCAACTGCAATTTGCAGCGCCTCGACGGGCCGGTGCGCGGCAACAGCAAAATCATTCAGGAGTTGGAAGGCTTCTACCGTGGCGCCGGCTGGAACGTCATCAAGGTCATTTGGGGCCACGACTGGGACGCCCTGCTCGAACAGGACCACGACGGCATTTTGGTCAAGCGCATGGGCGAGGCGGTGGACGGCGAATACCAGAAATACTCGGTGGAGAGCGGCGCCTATATCCGCGAGCACTTCTTTGGCACCGACCCCCGCCTGCTAAAAATGGTGGAGCACTACTCCGACGAGCAGCTCACCAAACTGAACCGTGGCGGCCACGACCCCGAAAAAGTCTATGCCGCCTACAAAACGGCAATGGAACACAAGGGCGCCCCCACCGTCATTCTGGCCAAAACCATCAAGGGCTACGGCCTGGGTGAAGCTGGCGAGGGCCGCAACATCGCCCACAACCAGAAGGAACTCAACGACAAGGAAGTGAGCTCCTTCCGCACCCGCTTTGGCATCCCCATTTCCGACGACGACGTCGACAAAGCGCCTTTCTACCGCCCGCCCGACGACAGCCCCGAAATGAAGTACCTGCAAGAGCGGCGCCAGACCCTGGGCGGCTACCTGCCGGCGCGCCAGGTCGACGTAGAACCCCTCAAAGCGCCGCCGGCCAAACTCTTCGACGAGCTCTACCAGGGCTCCAAAGACCGCGAAATCTCCACCACCATGGCGCTCACCCGCGTCCTCACCCTGCTGTTGCGCGACAAAGAACTGGGCAACCTAGTCGTGCCCATCATCCCAGACGAGGCGCGCACCTTTGGCATGGAGTCCCTCTTCACCCAGGTGGGCATTTATTCGCACGTCGGCCAGCTCTACGAGCCGGTCGACAAGGGCGCCCTGCAATACTATAAAGAAACGACCGACGGCCAGGTGCTGCAGGAGGGCATCAACGAGGCCGGCGCCATGGCCTCTTTTATTGCCGCCGGCACCGCCTACGCCACCCACGGCATCAACACCATCCCCTTCTACATCTACTATTCGATGTTCGGCCACCAGCGCATTGGCGATTTGGTATGGCTGGCCGGCGACAGCCGCTGCAAGGGTTTTATGGTGGGCGGCACCGCCGGGCGCACCACGCTCAGCGGCGAGGGCCTGCAACACGAAGACGGCAACAGCCATCTCCTAGCCTACCCCGTGCCCAACCTGGTGGCCTACGACCCGGCCTTTGCCTACGAGATTGCCGTCATCGTGCGCGACGGCATCCGCCGCATGTACGAAGAACGGGAGGATGTTTTCTACTACCTCACCGTGGAAAACGAAAACTACCCCATGCCGCCCATGCCCGAAGGCGAGAACATCGAAGAGAGCATTCTCAAGGGCATGTACAAGTTCAAGGCGTCCGCAAAAAAGCGCGCCAAGCTCAAGGCCCACCTCTTTGGCAGCGGCGCCATCCTCAATTCGGCCCTGGAATCCCAGCAACTGCTGGAAGACAAATACGGCGTCGCCGCCGATGTGTGGAGCATCACCAGTTTTAAAAACCTGCACCGCGACGGCCTGGAGGCCGACCGCCACAACCGCATGCACCCCGGCCAAAAACCGCAAACCAGCTACATCGCCGACTGCCTGCAAAACGAGAAGGGCGTATTTGTCATCGCCTCCGACTACGTCAAAGCCCTGCCCGAATCCATCGCCCGCTGGTTTCCCAAAGCACCCACGACACTGGGCACCGACGGCTTCGGCCGCAGCGAAAGCCGCGAGGCCCTGCGCGACTTTTTTGAGGTGGACGCCCGCTTCATCGCCCTGGGGGTGCTGGACTCGCTGGCGGCAGAAGGGCAGATCGAATACGACGTAGTCAAACAAGCCATGCAAGATCTCGATATCGACCCCGACAAAGCCGACCCGGTCGTCAGCTGACGCCGCGCCTTATTAAGACAGAACCGACATCTATGCCAACAGAATTTAATTTGCCCGACCTGGGCGAAAACATCGAGGGCGGCGACGTCGTCGCCGTGCTGGTCAACCAAGGCGACACCATCGAAGTCGACCAGCCCGTCGTCGAACTCGAAACCGACAAGGCCGTCATCGAAGTACCCTCCGCCGTGGCCGGCACCATCACCCAACTGCACGTCAACCAGGGCGACCACGTCAGCGTTGGACAAGCCATCATCACCGTAGACGGAGAAGACGGCGCAGCGAGCGCCTCCGCCGCCCCGGCGGCCGAAGCGCCCGCACCCGCAGAGGCGGCGGAGGCACTGCAGACCGAATCCGCGCCCCCTCCTGAACCAGCACCCGCCCCGGCACCCGCCTCGGGCCCAGTGGATTTTAATTTGCCCGACCTGGGCGAAAACATCGAAGGCGGCGACGTCGTCGCCGTACTGGTCAACCAGGGCGACACCATCGAAGTCGACCAACCCGTCGTCGAGCTCGAAACCGACAAGGCCGTCATCGAAGTACCCTCCGCCGTGGCCGGCACCATCA
>CAXGRO010000789.1:0-2844 GCA_964012055.1 uncultured bacterium | reverse complement strand
CGTGGTCGGCCTGGAGGATGCCGACGTCGACGCCGGCCGTGTTCATTTCGGCGACCATGCGCTGCGGCGGGGCTTCGTTGTTAATAAGACCGGGCGGGTAAATTTGCATATTGTAGTCTACGCCGTCGACGGTGATTTGCGCCTGGCCGTAGTCGGTGAGGCGGAAGTTTACGTCGGGCATGTCGTTTAGGTCGTTGGAATCGAATTGCAGGAATTGCCGGTCCACGTGCGCCCCGTCTGAAACGCGCCAGAAGTTGTTCCACTCGCGCGAGTGGAATTGCCAGAACTTGAGGCGCAACTGCGGGTCGATGCCCTTGCGCTGGGAGCCCAAGCGGGGGAAGATGTGGTAGTGCGCATCGATGATTTTGGCGCGCTGCCGCCCGGGTTCGTCTTTGATCACCCAATTGCCGCCGGTAAATACCATATTGTTTTTATCGATCATGTCTTGGCTCCGGGAGAATGTCGGGCTATTCGGCCTGCCCGTATTTGGCGAGCCAGGCGCTAAAGTCGCTATGGCGCCAGGAGTATGCGGGTTTATATCCCAATAATTGCGTTGCCTTGGCGTGCGATACGAGGGTGGCGTGTTCGGCGAGCGGTTCTTTGAGCGGCACCTGGGGAAAGTATTGTTCGATGAGTTCTGGCGTGGGGGTGGTGCTGCAGGTGTCGGCGGCGTTGATCTGAAAAACGTCGTGCTGGATGGAGGTGTTCTCGACGGCCAGGCGCATGGCCTGCACGGCGTCGCGCACGTCGGTGACGGCCCACAGTAGGTCGCTGGGGCGGGGCCAATCGCCGTCGGGGTCCTGGACTATTTTGCGGTAGCGTTTTTCCCATAGATCTTCCACTATCATGCCCTTGGCCCAACCGGCCTGGACGGCGATTTGTGCTCCGGCGCGGTCTATGTACCAATTGTGATTGATGCGCAGGCAAATGGTGCGCAGGCCGTGGGCGGCGGTGTAGCGCTTGCAGGTTTGTTCGCCGAGCAATTTGCTCAGGCCGTATTCGTCGTGGGGGTTGGCGGGGTGGTTTTCGTCTAGCGGTAGGTATTGGGGGACGATGGGGTGGTATTGGAAGCTGAAGCCGCTCGCCGCGCCCGAGGAGGCGAAAACAAAGTGATCGACGCCGGCCTGGACGGCGGCTTCGAGGGCGTTGACCGTGCCGATGACGTTGACTTGCAGGAGTTGTTCGGGGGTGGCGCGGCCGGGGCCGGGTATGGCGGCCAGGTGGATGACGGCGTTGTGGCCTTTGGCGGCAGATTTGAGGCGGTCGATGTCGGCGATGTCGCCCTCTAGCCAGGCGGCGTGGTTTTCGACCGGTCGGTTGCGACTGAAGCAGGACAGGGTGTGGCCGCGTTCTTTTAAATGGCGCAGGACGTAGGTGCCGATGGTGCCGCTGCCGCCGGTTATCAGGATCTTCATAGTGAGCGTTTAGGTTTCTGAGGCGATTTAAGGGGTCCAGGGTTCGGGGTCGGCGAAGAGACAGCGCGCCGCTTCGCCGAGGCGAGCTGCCGCCTCGCTACTGAGGGCGCTGGAGAAGACCATGTGGGGGTCGTCGCGGCGGCAGAAGAAGCTGGTGAGGCTGAGACGGCTGTGGTCGCTGTGGTTGGCCGTGGTGCCGTGCCAGGTGTGGCTGTTGAAGACGACGACGGTGCCGGCACTGCCGAGCAGTTGTTTTTCGTCCGGGTGTGGCGCGGCGGGGTCATCCAGGGCGTCTTTGGGATCTTGGCCGCTGCGGTGGGAGCGGGGAATGACGCGCGTGGCGCCGTTTTCGGCGGTGAAATCGGTGAGCATCCACAGCGAGTTGCACACCATGTATTTGTCGCCTTGTGGAACGGGGCCGTTGTAATCGACGTGCAGGGCTTGCTGCTCGCCGCCGGGGGGGTGGGGCCGGCCGTGTACGCCGAAGGATTTAATGTGCCCCTGCAGCACGTGGGATATGGCGGCGAGTACGCGCGGGTGGCTGAAGCAGATGTCGAGGCCGGGGGTTTTGTTCTGCAGGTAGCTGCTTTCTACGGGGCCGTCTGTCTGGCCCGTTTTTTCTACGGCGTACACTTCTTCTGCGGCGGCGGATAGGGAGGCGATCTGCGCGGTGGAGAGGATGTCGGGGAGTGCTACATATCCCTCCGTGTCTAATTGGGTTTTCTCTTTTGCGGTAAGAGTATCGTCTCTTACGCCCAAAGTGTACAGCGCTTCGTGCAGTTCCATTTAAAGTATCTTGTCAATGAGGTGTGATGTTATATGGGCTGATGGGATTATGTTAGTTTATCTATCTCAAATTCCGGCTACTTGAATCATTCCTACTTCCTGATTTTGTGGTTTCTGTTTTATGGTTAAAACGACATTTCGATCGAGTTTGATAAGCCACCCCATGAGCCGGTCAAAGGTGAAATGGCGCAGCTCGCTGCCTTTTTTCAACTTGGAGATGTAAGACTGATCGGTGTCTAGAATTTTAGCGGCTTTGGCCTGGGTTAATCCTCTGCGTTCTATAGCCTGTAAGATTGCTAGTGCCAATTTCGCTTTAGCCAACATTTCATCGGCGTCATCCACTTCGAGGTCTGCAAAGACATTTCCACAACTTTTATCGACTTTTTCTTTCTCAATTATGTTTGTCATAGTCTATGCTCCCATATGTCTATATTATGGCCTGTAGGCCAAGAAAAGGCAATAGAAGACAGGAATGTATCCTCACTTTTCTCTTGACATTATAGCGCCCCGCTAGTGGTTGTTGTCACGTTACGTTTATATGCGAGGTCTTGTATACAACAATACTGTGGACACTTTTTCGATTTTGAACGGATTTTTGTAAGGTTGAAATTCGTAAGTGATTATTTATCAACAAGTTAAAAAA
>CAXGRO010000788.1:0-2860 GCA_964012055.1 uncultured bacterium | reverse complement strand
CCAAGGAGGGAGCGATCAAACGCGCCATTGACGACCAGGGCCGCGACGCCGGTATTCGCGCCGAAGACGTGCGCCAGGCGATCGCCGCCGAGTTTCGCGAAAACGAAGTGTTTCCGCCCACCGACAGCGTCGAGGACTGGCTCAAATTGCTCGACTACGACCCCGAAAACGTGGTGCAGGTGGCGCCGGTGCGCCAGCGCGAGGAGCGAGTGGAAACGCGCGCCGGGAACATCGTCTAGATGGGAAGCAAAACGCGGCTCTTTGGGCTGGAGACGGAGTACGGCATCCAGGTAGATGGCGTCGACGACATGGACGTGGTGGTGGAGTCGATGGAGTTGATCCGCTGCTACCTGCACGAAGATTTTGTGGCGCGCTGGGACTACGAGCGCGAGAATCCCCGCCTCGACATGCGCGGTTTTGAAGTGGACCACTTGCGCAACGACAAAGACGAAACCGAGCATTTGCAGCGCGACCGCGAGCGCAAGATCCCCCTCAAAGAACTCAAGAGCGACCTGATTATTCGCAACGGCGCCCGCCTCTACAACGACCACACCCACCCCGAATACTCCACCCCCGAGTGCTGGAGTTTGTTCGATTTGTTGGAGCAAGACCGCGCCGGCGAACGCATCCTCTTTCACTGCGCTCAGCAGCGCACCGCCACGCGCCAGGGCGGCGTGGTGCGTCTCTATAAGAACAACACCGATTTTGAGGGTCACAGCTACGGCTGCCACGAAAACTTTCTGATCCGCCGCGACCTGCCCTTCCAGCAGGTGATCGACGCGCTGCTGCCCTTTGTGGTAACGCGGCAGATTTTTGCCGGGGCGGGCAAGATGGGTGTGGAGCAGGACCGGCGGGCGCAGAAGAAAGTGTTCTATCAGATCTCGCAGCGCGCCGATTTCTTTGAGACCATCGCCAGCGTCGACACCATGCACCGGCGCCCCCTGGTCAACACGCGCGACGAGCCTCATGCCGAGGCAGAGCTCTACCGCCGCCTGCATCTCATTTTTGGCGACGCCAATATGTCGGAGTACATCACCGCGCTCAAAGTAGGGGCCACCGCGCTGGTCCTCGATATGCTGGAGGCTGGCGTCTTGCCGCAGTGGCAGTTAAAGGATCCGGTGGCCGCCCTCAAGGAGGTGTCGCGCGATATGACCTACCAATGGCCGCTGGCGCTGGTCGACGGCGGCCATACTTCGGCGCTGGAGGTCCAGCAGCGCTACCTCGATAAGGGGCGGACATTCGCCGCCGGCCGCGACGCCGAGACCGATTGGGTGTTGCAACACTGGGGTGAGGTCTTGGAGCAGTTGGGCCGCGACCCCATGACCCTGGTGGGGACTTGCGATTGGGTCACCAAGAAGTGGTTGTTGGAAGCTTTTGCCGACAGCGAGGGACTGGATTGGGAGAAGGCCGACGACCGGGCCTGGCTGCAGAGTCAGGATTTGGAATACCACAATATCGACCCCGAAGAAGGGCTCTATTTATTGCTGGAAAGTCAGGGGCAGGTGCGGCGCCTGGTTGAGGATGGCGCCATCGTCCAGGCCATGGTGCAGCCCCCTGAGGGCACGCGAGCGTGGTTTAGGGGGCGCTGTATTGCCAAGTTTGGCGAGGCGGTGCGGGCGCTGAATTGGGACAGCATTGAACTAGAAAACAACGGTCGGGTGGAAGTGATCGATTTAAAAGCTTGTGTGGACGCCGACACGGCTAATTATTATAATCAAGTCCTAGAAGAAGCGCAGGAAGTTGAAGATTTAATCGCCAAATTGCCGTCCGAGAGGAGGTAGTTATGCCGTCAGAACGCCTATTCCAGTATCGCGACCGCGCCCCCCGCCCGGTAAAACCGGGCGACAGCGGCGACGATTCCGTCGACGAGGGGCCGCAGCGCCCCAAGGTGGAGCGCCCCGATACCAATGACATCCTCAAGCGCATGCGCAAGGTAGATCCCAACCAGGCGCGGCGCTACCGTCAGCGCACGGGCCAGTAGGAATGGAGAACGGCGATTTCTTAGATTTGCTCAAAGACCGCGGACAGTGGACGCCGCCGCCGGTGGTCTCGGGCCCAACGGCCATTGAGGAGGCCGAGGGCACAACCATTCTGGCGGTGCGCTACGCCGACGGCGTGCTCATTGCCGGCGACCGCCGCGCCACCATGGGCAATACCGTGGTCTACGACCGCGCCGACAAGGTCTTGTGCATCGACGACGAGGCCGTAATGGCGCTGTCGGGTTCGCCGGCCATAGCCTACGAAATCGCCCGCATGCTGGAAATTTCCTTCCAGTACTACCGCCGCTCGCAATTGCAGGTGCTCAGTTTGGAGGGCAAGTTGCGCACCCTGTCGCGTTTGTTGCGCGAAAATTTACCTATGGCGATGCAGGGCATAGGCGCCGTGGTGCCGATTTTTGCCGCCTTCGACCGAGAGGGCGACGAGGGCCGCATCTATTTTTACGACCTCTTGGGGGCGCAATTTGAGTCGGTCGATTTTTGCACCACCGGGTCGGGTTCGCCGGGCATTCGCGGCGCGCTCTACTACCTCAACCGCTGGGGCCAGCGACCACTGGCGCAAATGGGAGAGGACGAGGCGCTCACTTTGGTGCTGAAGATGCTGGAGACGGCCGCCGAGTACGACACGGCTACGGGCGGCTACCGGGCCAGCGCCCGAGTTTTTCCGCAGGTCATGCGCATTGCCACCGATGGTATCACCACGGTGGGCGAGGAGCGCCTGGAGCAAATTTACCGGGCTGATATGCAGGGGGGGGATTGATGCTCGACGAGCCCTATCGCTGGGTCGAGGCGATTCGCAACCGGCGCGACTACCTCGACGATCAATTGCAGAACGCCAGTCCGGTGGTGGGGTTGCGCTACGC
>CAXGRO010000787.1:0-2877 GCA_964012055.1 uncultured bacterium | reverse complement strand
GGGTGTTGGGCCGGGCAGGACGCCCTGGGACTCACAAAGCACCAGAGGCAAAGCCGCTACCCCCCCAGCGCCACCAAGCCCCTCGCCAACCACGCCACCCCAATGAACCCATCACTCCAGCGACAAAATCATCCCCCCCCCATCCTCAAACACCTTGCGAAACCCCATCTTCGCAATATTCTCCTCCGTCCATATAGCCTCATCTTCGGGATCAAATTCCCCCGTACTCAGCACAAAAGTCCGAATATCCTTTTCGCGAAAAAACTCGACCGCATCCACCGCCGGCAACCGGTAGAGCTGCTCAAAAATCTCGGCCCGCTCGGGGGGAAAAAACGACCCCACGCCGTTGACCATCTTGGTAAAATGGTACGTACTGTAGTAGAGGTAGAGCTGCTCGCGATCAAAGTAGCGCACGCGATTTTTTGCGTACTCCGGGTTGGGATCGTAGCGGTCCAACGTTCCCTTGACCGTTGGAATCAGAAAGACGGCGCCCTCCACCGGATTGTCGGCCAGCCACTGGTGCACGCCGGGAATCTCCTCGCCAACCGGCAAACGGACGTGCGGCACCGGCACGCTCCACGACTCGGCCAGGATCACAACACAGCACAGGACGGCCAGCAGACCGCTGGCCGCAGTCGGCGACAACCACTTTTGCAAACGCCGCTGCCAGGGCGCTTCAAGGGCGCACAGCCCAAAGGCGCCCAGAAGGGACAGTCCAAAAGACAGCATAAAAACAAAGCGGTAGACACCGCGCAGCACCGAAAAACCCGGCATCAAATAAAAACAAAAAAGAAAGGGCATGGGCACATAGGCCAGGTGATCGTAGAGCGTCAACACCGGCCCTAACGACAGCACATAGCCCGACAGCGTGATGACCAGAAATACCAGACCCAAGCGGCGGTGGTGCAAGTCGGCGTGGCGGCGCAAAAAGCGATAGCCCAGCCCAGCCAACGCCATGGCCAACAACCCCTGGAAGAGTTGCAAATTTATATTGGCCGCGGCATCGCGGCGCAAATTAAAGAACACGTCGAGCGAAAGCTTGTCCGCCAATGAATCGCCGGGCAAGCGCCCCGCCCCCAATTTAGCCGCAACCGCTTCCTCGCCCATAATGCTGGCCCCCAGTTCCACAACCCCCTTAAACAAAGCCTCTTCGCCGGGCAGCGGCGCAAACGCGTCCGGCAGACGCACGCCGCCATAGAGGCGGCTGGTCGCACGCGGCTGCAAGTACGACTTGATCGGATCGGCCGACATCGGCACCAATTGGCCCAGCGGGCGGTCGAAACTATAGCGCGATTTTACCTCCATATACGGGTACATGAAAGGCAGCAAGACACCTACGAGGACGACGCCGGCCAGCGCCATATCGCGCCACAACGTCCGCTCCCTGAACAAGTGCCACGGCCGGGTGCACACCACGTAGATGAGGGCGCAGAGAAAGAGAAAATACCCCAGGTCGATGGCGGTGAGGAATTGCAAGGCAGAAAACACAGCGCAGGCCAAAAGATGGCGCAGGGTGCCGCCGCGAAAATAACGGTCCAGGTAATACAGGGCCGGCGGCATCCAAAACATGGCCAGCAGGCGCAATTGCTCGTTGGGGAAGCGGATCGGCGAAAAGGCGAACAGACAGCCGGCGCAAACGGCCACCCAGTATTTGCCCGTCCAGCGATAAATGAGCAGATACATGCTGATGCCGCACAGCGCGTAGGTGGAAACCAGCGTCGCATTGGTGGCAAAGACCTGGCTGTCCGACAGCAGATACAGCGGCGCGTAAACCAGTTGCAGCGGTAGCGGCTGGTAGACAAAGGCGAAGCTGGATTCGGTGGGGTAGAGCTGGTTGGCCTGGAAGAGGTCAAAGGGCTGGTTGACTAGACCGTGGTAACCCCAGTGCAAAAACCAGACCCAGGCCAGCGGGTCCGATAGGTCGCCAAAAATGTGGGTGGTGCCGCGGCCCAGCAGAGGCCAGGTGGAGAGGCCGGCCAGCAGGACAAAGAGCGCGGCGGCGAGGCTGTGCGCCAGTACTCTGGATTGCATGTCGCTAGTAAGACTTATTGATTCAATCCCAATTTGGCTTTGAGGAAACTGCGCACCCGGCTCTGCACTTCGGACGGAATGTTTTCTCCCTCAAGGGCGCGGTGTGCCAATTTACTCGACGTCTCATAGGTGTCTAAAAAATGGCGACAGGGGCCGCAGTCGGTCATGTGCTGCTCAAAGACCTCTCTGTCGGCGGCGCTCCATATCGCCTTCGAGGTAATCGGTTAGCGCTTGTATTACTTCCTCACAGGTGAACATCAATTCTTTCTCCTAGGCGCTTTCCGCCCGTTCAAAATAATTGGCCAGCTCTTTGCGCAACGCCAACCGCGCCCGGTGCAGGCGCGACTTGATGGCGGGAACGCCCATCTCCAAAATCTGGGCCGTCTCTTCGGTGGAAAACCCCTCTACATCCCGCAAAATAAAAACCGTCTGGTATTTTTCGTCGAGGCGCTTTACCGCCGCCTGAATAACGCGGCGGGTCTCCTCTTGCAGCGCCGGGTCGCTGACCTGCGGCGACCAATCGGCCACGTCCATGGCAATGTGGCCGTTGTCTTCAAAGGCCGGCAGCACGTCGTCCAGCGGCACGTCGAGGGCCGATTTGTCGCGGCGCTTGCGCATGAGCGCGGCGTTGACGGCAATGCGGTGAACCCAAGTGAAAAAGGAAGAATCGCCGCGAAACCGCTCGATCTTTTCAAACACCGCCAAAAACACATCCTGGGTCACCTCTTCGGTGTCCATGGGGTCTTTGAGGATGGAAAAAACCACGCGGGTGATGCGGTCCTAGTGGCGGTTGAGCAATTCTTCAAACGCCTCCACATCGCCGTTGCGGGTGCGCCACACCAATTC
>CAXGRO010000786.1:0-2880 GCA_964012055.1 uncultured bacterium | reverse complement strand
TCAACCTTACAAAAATCCGCTCAAAATCGAAAAAGTGTCCACAGTATTGTTATATAGCGCCTTTGTGCAAAACCAGATCTCCCTCAACACCCAGCTCAAACTCTTTCTCGGCACCAAACTCGAACACAACGACTACACCGGCGTCGAATACCAGCCGGGCGCCCGCCTGCTGTGGACGCCGCACACCCCCAGCACGTCGCCTGGACCGCCGCCACCCGCGCCGTGCGCACCCCCTCGCGCGCCGACGACGACGTGCGCCTGCTCAACCGCACCCTGCCGCCCGGCGAATTCTTCTCCGACAGCCCGCCCATTCTGGCCTACAATACCGGCAACCGCAGCTTTAAATCCGAACGGCTGCGCGCCTTTGAGCTGGGCTACCGCCTGCACCCGCGCCCCGGACTTTCTCTTGATCTGGCCACCTTCTACAACGACTACGAAGACCTGCGCACCGGCAAATTGGACACCTTAATTCGCCGCGACGAGGTCATCCGCCCCCAAAACTCCACCGCCACCGGCACCGCCTTACAGTACGTCAACGAACTCATCCAGGAGCGCTACCCCGACCAGTCGGTCTACATCGCCCTGGTCACCGACGGCGAGCCCACCACCGGCGGCGAGCACCAGGGGGCGCTCTGCGACGCCCAGGAACACGCCGAGATCAAAGCCGCCCAGCTGCCCGAAAACGCCAAGCTGGTGCAATTTGCCCTGGCGCCGATCGACCCGGCCGACACCTCAAGATTTGACGCCTATTTGAGAAACATCAACAGTGTTACCGAGAAGAATCCTTATGGGCAGACGATTGTTTTATTGCGCAAGCGCGAGGATAATTTGGCTTATTTGGTGTTGGGGAGGCATCAGAAGATTAAGCAGATTCAGGGGTGGAATGCGCTTTACGGGGCTGAATCTTAGGGCGAATACCCATAAAAAAATGAGCCGGCCCAAACGGGCCGGCTCAAAAACCGCTAGTTAATCGAAGTACTACCTATCCCACGGAAAAGCAAACGTCGGCGGATTGACGTAGCGCTGCATCGCAATCTCCAGCGTCGCCCCCGCCCCCGGCTCCAGGTGCACGGCAAAGGACGAATTGTCCACGTCGACCTTGTCGCCGTCCGCTGTCACGCTGTCAAACTGGTGCTCGGCGTAGGTTCCACCCTGCACAATCACGTCTTTGCCGTTCACCTGGTCGGTGTTGACCAGGGTCAACGTCATGCTATCATCACCCAATTTCTCCACCAGCGCGCCGACGTTTTCGGGCATGCCCGAGCGCTGCCGCTGCGGGTCAAAGTAGCGCACCCGGGCGTGCAGCGGACAACCGTGGCGCGGCTGAATGCCGCCCACCATCAACTGGCACAGATTGTTGACGACGGCTGGGTTAAACGGATTGGGGTTATCCGACAGGCGCGTGTCGGGCGTGGTGGGATCGTTGCGCACCTTTTCCACCTGCTGCCGCAAGCGCGCAAAGTCGCTCTGCAGCGCCGCCTCGGGATAGTCGGGATTATTGCCCTCCAGGTAGCCAATCCAACCTCCCTGCGTATCCAAACGCTTGAGGTCGTCGCGCTCCATCGACCAGTAATATACTTCCAGCGCGCCCTGCGAATACTTGGACGGGCTGTAGTCGTACCAGCCGTCGTCCCCGTGCATGTGCGGGTACATCTCCTGCCCGTCGACCACTTTCACATTCGAGTTGATCTTGTCGATCATCTGCCGCCACACGTCGACAAAACTTTGATCGCCGCTCATCAACAGGGCATTGCCAAAGCCCGATAACCCCAGCGGCACCGTGTTGCGGCTCGACAGACTTCCGTTCTGCGGCACCACCACCGTAAAACCCCAGCCGTAACAGCCGCCGTACCACTTGCCGTTGCACTCCCCGCCAATCGTGCCGTCCAGCCCGATATTGGAAGGCAAGATCCCGTCGTTGTCTTTGGCCCGCTGGCTCCAGGCCCTCACGTATTCCAGCACCCAGTCTCTGTATTTATACTCTTCGGTCAACGCAAAGGCGTTGAGGCCCAGGGTGGTGGCCACCATATTCGACGGGTGATCCCCCGCCACGTCGGTGTAATCTTTAAAGTGCGCCAGCATCTCGTCCCAGGTGCGCTCCCCGTGCAGCGGAATAAAGCGCTCCACCACCTCGTCGAGCGGGTCGCCGGCCCAGTCCAGGGCGGTGGCCTTGCGCAGCATCGGCCCGCGACTGCCGTTGAGCAGGCTGCGAATGATCTTGTGTTTGGGGTCGTAATTGGGCGCCTGCGGATCTTCGTCCATATAAAAGCCAGCAAAGCGCCGCACCCGCCGCTCAAAATTCTCTTCGTGCGGGTCCATCAGCCCGTGCAAGTTAAACGTTGTCAAGCCCTCGCCGTTGTGCACCCAGTCGAACATCACCGGAAACTCTTTGTAGTACATGCCTTCGCGGCAAAAAGGCACGTCCGTTGTCTTTGCTTCGGTGTACTGGCGCAAATGTCCTTCCCATCCCAATTTGCACATGTCCATCAACTCGTCGGGCCCGCCCAGCGAGTAGAGCACCGGCCAGTGCACCAGATTTTCGATGGCGTCGTCGGGCCCGTCGTTGCCGCCCCAGCGCGGGACGCATTTGAGGTAGCCGCGCTCGTCAAAGTAGTGACCAAAAAATTTGTTGCAGCCCCTTCCCTGGTTGCGGATGAGTTCCCACTCCATTAGGGCCCAGGCGGGTGGGGGCATGGAGGTGCTGAGGGCGATGGCGTTCTTTTTTAGGTGTGCCACGGGTATTCTCCTTTTTTATTGTAATGAGGTTGCGTTTTGTTTGATTTGTCGGGGACGGTCGGTGGGGCGGTTTGCCTATGGCGCTTTGTGAGTCCCTCGGGGGGCCTGCCCGGCCCCACTCCCCCGGCATCCCCCCCACAAAGC
>CAXGRO010000785.1:0-2888 GCA_964012055.1 uncultured bacterium | reverse complement strand
GATCGCCCGCGGCGGGTCCAGGGCCGCCTGGCCGTGGTCGGCGGTGAACACCAGGTTGTAGCCGGCGGCGGCGCACTGGGCCATCACTTTGCCCAGCATGAGGTCGACGAATTCCAACTCCAGCAAATGGGGCTCCGATTGGGGGCCGTAGATATGGGCGATGGTGTCGACCATGGGCCAGTAGACGTAGTGCAGGCTGCGGCGCTTGCCGGCCTGGGCAAAACTCTGGGCCAGCAGGTGGGAAATGTCGGATTGGGCGACGCAGCCTAGGTAGTGCGCGTCCTGGTGCAGCAGGCCGGTGAAGGCCGTGCCTTCGTATGCTTTGGAACTGATGGCGTAGGAGGGGATGTTGCGGGCGGCGAGTAATTGGTGGATGTTGGGGACGCTGCGCACCAGGTCTTCGGAAAAGGGGACCGGCTTTTCTGCCAGTGTGACAAATTGCAGCATATTGCACACGCTTCCCACTTCGTCGATCCACTGGTACATGCCCATGATGCCGTGTTTGGCCGGCGGCTGGGCCGTGGTGATCGACGTTAGCGCTGCCGTGGTGGTGGAGGGGAAAATGGAGGTGAGTTGTTGCAGGCCGCCGGCCGCTTCTTCGATCAGGCGAGTTAGGTTGGGCAGGTGTCTGGCCTGCAGGGCGGCGTCGAGTTGTTGGTGTCCCAGGGCGTCGCAGAGCAGCAGGACGACGCCGCGGCCGCCGCCGAGCCACTGGGGGTCGATGTGCTTACAGGGAGGAGAGGGTGGTTCTATGTCGAAGATTTGCAGCAGGCTGGCGGCGAGGTTGACGATGCTGCCGCCGTCGTAGTCCGGTTTTATCCAGTCCATATTAGACGGCGGTTGGGACGCGAGCCAAGTCTATCCAATAGCGCAATTTTATCACCTCGCTCCCGGGTATGCGCCCCTCCAGCTTAAACGATTTGGCGTCCATTTTCATGGAGCGCTCAAAGCGGCCGCTGTTGTGCTCGATGATCTTCCTGGAGGCGAGGTTATCGGAATCGCAGGTGACCAGGATTTTTTTTAAGCCCAAACGCCGCGACTCCTGCAGGCCCAATTGCAGTATTTTTTTGCCCAGGCCCTGACGCCGCTTAGAGGGGCGAATGCTGTAGCCGATGTGGCCGCCGTAGGTGATGAGGTAGGCGGTGCACAGGTCGGGGCGAATGGAAAGCTGGCCCAGGTATTCGCCCTGCTCCACTAGCCAGAGAATGCGATCGGCGTACCAATTGTTGGGCCGGTCGCGTTCCGCCCCCATGGCCAGTAGGTTGCGCACGAAGGCGTCAAAATATTTTTCCAGCCCGTTCAGGTCGTACCCCAGGCAGACTGCATAGGTGGAATCGAGCCGCTCTTCGGCGGCAAATTCCCGGGCCCCGGCGAGAAAACTCGCCTTGTACTTTTCGGTCGGCCGGGCCAGAAAACAGCTTTCCATTGGATTGGGCATGGCGCGATTGAGGTTCAATAAAAAAGTCGTCCCACAAGGACGACTTTGCCCCACAATCGTGCAAGGTACTGACTCGCCAGAGCCCTGTCAAGCAATTGCTTCACCCCGCTATATCGGCGCGGTTAAAGGCCCACAGCGCAAAGAGAAACGCCAGCGCCGTTTCCAATAACAACACCACAATGGGCACCATGCCGCCGGCGATGCTTTCGCTTAAGGCCAGCGGTTTTTCGGCAAAGCGCGGGATGTTGGTGGACTCGATTTCGGCATCGGACATATAACCGCGCAGGAAGAGGACATGCGGCGATTTGGCGTCGGCCGCGTCGCGGGCGCGGAAGAACTGGCGCAGGGTCTCCCTGTATTTCCAGCCCTGGCGGGCGAAGTCCTCAAAACGCAAAATGCCGTTGCCCAACAGCGCCTCCACCGCGTATTGGAAGGCAAAACCGGGCGACAGCATGTTGACGCTTTTGGCCACCTTGAACTGGCGTATCTGCTGGTCGACGATCTCTTTGAAGATGCCAAACTTGCCCTTTTCCATTTCGTTGATGCGCTCGATGTAGTGTTTTTCCAGGGCGTAATTGTCGCTCTGCGCCAGTTCGTGGGGGCGAGGTTCAATGCCCTCGCGCTGCAGGGCGGTGCGTACTTCGTTTTCGTAGTTGTCGAGCCGTTCCCAGAAAGGCCCCACGTGTTCCACGGTGCTAATGGCCACCAAATAGGACGTTTGCGGGATGGCGACGATGAGCACGGTCCAGGCGGTGATGAGTAAAACCAGCGACGAGGCCGAGTTGCGCGCCAGGATAGAAATGCCTATGCCCAGCAGCAAGAAGAGGGCGATAAAGAAGGTCGTTCCTAATAAGAATAGGACATAGCTCTGCCATACGTGCAGATTTAACTCCACCACCTGACCCAGTACCAGAATGAGCAGGCTGATGAGGCTGCCCAGGGCGGTGGCGACCAGTAGGGTGACCAGGTGGGCGGCGAATTTGCCCATGAGAAAACTGCCGCGCTCCAGCGAATTGGCCAGCACCAGGCGCAAGGTGCCGCGCTCCAGCTCGCCGGAGATGGCGTTGTAGGACAAAACAATGCAGAGAAAAGACAGCACGTAGCGCACAATTACGGACCAGTCTACCACTTCAAAGCGGCGCATCCAGTGGTTGGTAGTGCGCGAGCTGGCAAAGCCGGGCACGGAGCCGGAGCTGGGGTCGACGTACATGGCGTAGCGAAACCAATTGGACCCCGACTCGGCCATAAATTCGGTGCCCACTTCGGTGCTGCGGATTTTGTAGGTGTTGGTGGCGGCCTCCTGCACGGTGTTGACGCGGTCAAAGCGCTCTTCGTTGAGCGCGTTAATGCGCGCCGCCTCGCCTCGCAAGTTGTCCGTCTTCATGGTGTAGATGACGCCGTTGGCCACAAAGAACAGCAGCAGCACGCCCAGGCTCACTTGAAAGCGCAG
>CAXGRO010000784.1:0-2895 GCA_964012055.1 uncultured bacterium | reverse complement strand
GCTCACTTCGACGATGTCGTGGCTGCCGTGGTAGCCGCCTTCAAATTTGGCGATCTTGGGTTTTTTGCTAAAACCGCGCGCCAGGCGGATGGCGTGCAGGGTGGCCTCGGTGCCCGAGTTGGCAAAGCGGATGCGGTCGAGCGAGTCGACGCGGCGGCACATTTCGGCGGCGGTTTCGGTTTCGATGCCGGTGGGCGCGCCCAGGGCAATGCCGCGCTTTATCTGATCCTGCACTGCCTCCATGACGGCCGGGTGGTTGTGGCCCAGGATCTGCCCGGTGTGGTGGTTGGCGCAGTCGACGTAGCGCCGCCCGTCGACGTCGTAGAGGTAGCAGCCCTCGCCGCGCTCCATGGTGAGGGGGTAGGGCGGATAAAAATAGGCGCCCTTGACCGGCCCGGCGGTAAGGGGTCGGGTTTTTTCGAATAGTTCCCGGGAGCGCGGGCTGTTGGCGCGATAGCTTTCCTCGATAGAGAGGGCGGTGGTCGTCATACTTAATCTCCCATTTCAGTTAATGTGGGCGCTGGCACGATCTCTTGGCTGCGGGGCAGGCGATACCACACGGCGGCGGCACCGGCGGCTAACAATAGGGCCATGGTCCAGAACATCCAGGTGAAGTCCAGCCAGTGCACCAGAAAACCACCCAGTACGGGACCGGCGACTTTGCCGGCGTTTTTGAGCGTGCCAATAAAACCCATGCCGGTGGCGGTGTGGGACGCGTCGACGCGGCTGGCCACCAGCGCGATTGTGGAGGGAAAGATAAAGGCTTGCCCGGCGCCCATCAATACGGCCAGGGACAGCAAGGTGAAAACGGCGTGGTTCCAGGTGAGCAGCAAGAGGCAAGCGCCAATGAGCAGCATACCCAGGGCGATGGCCGTCCTGTAGCCCAGGCGGTCGCCCAGGCGTCCGCCAAAAGGCCGGACGATCAGGTGCGCCATCTCCTGAACCGAAAAGAAGGTGCCGACCAACGCCGCGCTCATGCCGAGGGAGAGGGCGTAGATGGGCAGGAAAGCTTTGACGGCGTAGAGGGCGATGAAAACGGTCGCTTCCAAACCGCCGGCCAGCCACACCGCCGGCGTGCGGATGCCAGATTTGAAGGCGGCGGCCAATTGGTGGCCCAGCGGTTGAACCGTGGGTGGGGCCGGCGTATCGCGGTCTGCCAGCAAGGCGATGGGCGCAAAGGCGAGGCAACTGAGCAGGCCGATGAGGGTGAAGACGTCCACCGGTTCCAAATAGGTGAGCAAAAAGCCCGCCGCCGCCGGGCCGACAATATAGCCGCCGCTGCGCGCCATGCCGAACCACCCCAGTTTTTCGGCCCGGTCTTTGTGGGCGCGCTCGGCCACAAAGGCCAGGGTCACCGGGCCGTAGATGGCGGTGGCCAGGCCGTGTGCCAGGCGCAAAACGAACAATTGTTCGGGCGTGTCGATGAGGTGGTAGAGGAAGGGCATGCCGGCAAAGAGGGCGGTGCCGGCCAGCAGCCAGCGGCGCCGGCCCGAGCGGTCGGAGAGGGCGCCGACGAGGGGTTTGAGGCACATGCCGGTGAGGGTGGATACGGCGACGATGAAACCGAGGAAGGCGTTGCTGGCGCTCAGGGTGGCGGCGAAGAGGGGGAGGAGGGGGGTTTTGCCCATTTGGTAGGCGGAGCGGGCGATGAAGTCGGCGGCGGTGATTTTGGCGAAGTGGTGGTTTTGTTTATGATTCATTTATATTACGAGTACGGTTTATAATCACGAGCTGGGAGAATTATGACAGATCACGCACTTAAAATAACGTATAAAGGCGATCCGCTCGACACCTCGGTGGGAGCTTATGGGGAATTGCGGCGTTCGGATGATGTGGTGGGGGATGCTGAAGAGTTGCGGCGGCGCATGGGGGAGGATGGGTACCTCTTTTTGCCGGGACTGTTGAATCGAGAGGAGGTGTTGGCGGCGCGGCATACGGTGGCGGTGCGGTTGGCGGCGAGTGGGTTGCTGGCGGAGGGGCATCCGGTGGACGATTGTATTGCGCGGCCGGGGGCGCATGTGGGTTTTAGGGCCGATGTGGCGGTCGACAATGCGGAGTTGGATAAGGTGCTTTACGCGGGGCCGATGATGGCGTTTTACGAGGCGTTTTTGGGCGGGCCGGTGCGGCACTACGACTACACCTGGTTTCGCGCCAAATCGCCGGGCATCGACACGGCGACGCAGCCGCATTACGATGTGGTTTACATGGGGCGCGGGACACATCGGCTTTTTACCTCGTGGACGCCGCTGAGCGATATAGATTATGAGATGGGGGGGTTGATGATACTGGAGAATTCGCACCGGCAGGAGGAGCTCATCGCCACCTATGGGCAGCAGGACGTGGACAAATATTGCGAGAACGACGAAACCTCGAGTCTCCTGGTGGAAAACGCCCGGGCTGAGGGACGCGATTTGACCAGCGAAGAGCGCGGCCAGGTGCGCTGGGAGTCGCCCACTTTTGGCTCCTACTCCGGCGATGCCATTGCGACGCGCGAGGAATTGGGCGGGCGCTGGCTGACGGCCGAGTACCGCATGGGCGACCTGCTGGTCTTCAGCATGTACACCCTGCATTCCAGCACCGACAATTACAGCGACCAGATCCGCCTCTCTTCCGACTCGCGCTACCAGCTGGCCGCCGAGCCGGTGGACGAGCGCTGGGTGGGCGAAAATCCCCCCTTGCACGGCATCCGCGGCCACCAGGGCATGATCTGTTAACTGCGCTTTATCAAAGCCAGCGCAGTTAACGAGCCATATGTCCGCCCCCGCTGGCGTCCCCACGCAAATCGCCAACTATCCCCACATCACTAGCTGCCCAACGCTGGCAACCCGGTGTCGCACACCAGCTCGTTAAAGGCCACCACCTCGTTATCGCAAATCTCTTGCAAACTAGCGATCT
>CAXGRO010000783.1:0-2896 GCA_964012055.1 uncultured bacterium | reverse complement strand
TTTACTACGAAGACCACGCCACTCGTGCGACGCTGGCCTGCATCGACCAGCAGAAGAAGCTGATCGAGTTGCGCGAGCGCTGGGAGCGCGAGGACAGTCTGCCGCCGGCGCTCAAAGAGCTGCGGGCGCGCTGGGAGGACGAGGGCCGAGTTTTTACCCAGGTGCGCATGGGCATTACCTCCGGCCCAATGATTGTGGGCAATATGGGTTCCAAGGGGCGCACCGACTACACCATGATGGGCGATACGGTCAATTTGGCGGCGCGTTTTGAGAGCGGCCAAAAGTTTTACGGCACGGTTATTATGATCAACGACGCGATTTACGAAGAGGTCAAAGACCTGGTGGAGACGCGCAAGTTGGATCTGATTCAGGTGATGGGCAAGGAGGAGCCGGTGACTGCCTACGAGGTGCTGGAGCGCAAGGGGGAGTTGAGCCCCGAGAAATACCAGATGTTGGCGTTGTACGAGAAGGGCATGGCCGCTTACGAGGCATTTGATTTTAGTGCGGCGCAGGGGTTTTTTGAAGAGGCTATGGAGGTTGATCCGGACGATGGGCCTTCGGCGTTGTATGCGGATCGGTGTGAGGAGTATACGGAGAATCCGCCGGAGGATTTGGTGTTTCGCGCAGAGAGTAAATAGAAATGAGGACGTTTTGCAGTACAGGGGGTAAGATACTTATATTATAACTGTTTATAAGAGGTGTTTTCCCCCACGGCTTCCCGCCCCGTTTAGATGAAGAGAACGAACTATGGGTAAATGCGTTGGTATCGCTAGTCTCGTGCTTGTTCTGTGTGGCGCCTGTGCTACTACCAATCCGGAGATGGAGCAGCGGTTGGACAGTTGGGAGATGGAGACGGGAGAGGAGATTGAAGCGCTCAAGCGGGCGGTGGAGGCTTCTTATGACCGCGAGCGGGCGCTGGCCGAGCGTTTGCACCAGGCTGAGGAAGGCAATGCGGTGTTGCGCCAGGAGATGCAGTTGTTGCGCCAGGAGATGAAAGCCGAGCGCGTGCAGATGGCGGAGGACAGCGGCGGGGAGCAGGCGTTTCGCTCGGCGGCGTTTAGCGTGATTGACGATTATCAGATGGCGCTGGAGGAGTACAACGACCGGCGCTACGGCGGGGCGCTGGACACCTTTGCCCAGATCGTGCAGTCGGTGCCCGACAATAAATTGGCCGACAACGCCCAGTACTGGATGGGTGAGTGTTATTACGGCATGGCCAAGTACCAGCAGGCGCTCACCGAGTTTACCAAAGTGTTTGCCTACCGCAAGACCGAAAAGGACGACGACGCCCAATTAAAAATCGCCCGCTGCTACCAGGCGCTGGGCGAGCGCGACAAGGCGCTGGCGGCTTTTCAAAAAGTGTTGGACGATTTTCCCAAAAGCGAATACGTGCCCGCCGCCAAGCGCGAAATGAAATATCTGCGCGGCATATAAGGGCTATTTGAGGATTGCAACCACGGTGTACATTAAACACATACTGCGCTGCGTTTTAGTTTTTATTCTCTGTTTGACCACTGCCCTTTCCGCTGCTCCCGCGCCGACCAATATGGACATGGTGGTAGATGTTTTGGAGGCGGCGGTGGATGACGCCCTGGCGCAAATGGAATCGCCCTCCAACGAAGTCCCTCTACTCATCGCCGGCCAGAAGAAACACGACGCCAACTGGCTAGTGGAACACATTCTGGCCCAGCGCCTGATAGCCCGCGGTTTTGCGGTGACGCTGGATTCTTCTGCGGCGGTGCCGGACGGGCCGCGCCTTTCCTACCGCGTGCTCGATTTGGGGGTGGCGGCGCACTCCGGGCTGTTGAGCCGCAAGATTGAGCGCCGCACCTGGACCAACCTGGCCCTGCAGTTGAGCGAGGGGGAAGACCAGGTGCTGTTGTGGCGCCACGAGGTCAGCAAGGTGGAGCGCGACCTGGTGGCCAAAAACCGCATGGATTTGCTGCAAAACGACAAGCACAAATTTGCCGAGACCGAGGTGGAGGAACGGACCTGGAGTAAATTCGTCGAACCAGTAATACTTTCCACGGTTATGGGCGGTTTAATTTACCTGTTCTTTTCTAATCGCTGAGGTGTGCATGCGTTTTGTCGTTTTTATTGGCGCCGGGCTCGTTGCCGCATTGGGTCTTTTGGGCGGTTGTGCCAGCTCCCAAACCAGGCTTAAGGGCGCCGAGTACTACCTGGAAGAAGGCAAGAAATCCCTCGACAAGAAGCGCTGTCTCAAATCTATTGAGAGCTTCCAGCGCGTCGTCAACAATTTTCCCGGATCCAGCATTATCGCCGACGCCCAGTACTATCTGGCCGAAAGCTATTTTTGCAATCAAGACTATATAGAGGCGGTCTTCGAATACCAGCGCCTGGTCGATATCTACCCGTCGAGCCAGTGGCTAGACGAGGCCCAGTTTCAAATTGGCGAATCGCACTACCGGCAATTGCGCCGCGCCGAATTGGACCAGAAGGAAACCCGCGACGCGCTGGTTTACTTCAGGCAGTTCATCGACGATAACCCCACCAGCCCGCTGGTGCCCAAGGCGCGCGAGCGCATTGTCGACTGCCGCAGCCGCCTGGCCAAAAAACTCTACCAGGCCGCCGACCTCTACCACCGGCAAAAACACCTGGTGGCCGCTAAGCTCACCTATAACGATTTGATTTTGAGCTACCCGGACACGCCCTGGTATTACAATGCGATTGCGCGCCTGGGCGAGGTTTATATGGTCGAAGGCGAGGAGCGTCGCGCCCGCGCCTTTTGGGACGAAGTGCTGCTCGACAGCAGCGATGCAAAGCTCAAGGAGAAGGTGCAGGAGTTAATTGACAAAGCGGACGCCCCGGCCGAGGAATAACGCATGCGGCGCCTGGGCATTTTTGGGGGTACGTTCGACCCGATCCACTGTGGTCA
>CAXGRO010000782.1:0-2901 GCA_964012055.1 uncultured bacterium | reverse complement strand
ATAGGGTAAGAAATACTCTCATACGAAACGGAGCAAATCTACGCGGTCAGGTCAGCTCGCTAACAAATTGTGAAACTATCCAGTCATCTGGGCGTCACTCACTTGAACTGGATCCCAGAACTTTCTCATATTATATGCAGCTGCTGTATTTGCTCCGATTAAAAGCGGGGCTTATTTTATCTAAATTTACAGAAATTTTACTAAAAATAGCGAGTTAGGACATTTATTATGGTAAATTGGCAGACCGTATGCCTGGTCTCCTACTGCGCCATCGTGGTCTTGCTGGGCATCTATGGTTACCACCGCTACCTGATGTTGCGCCTCTTCTACCGGCACCACAAAACGCCATCAAATCCCCAAAGCCGCTTTGCCGAACTACCTCTGGTAACAGTGCAATTACCCCTGTACAACGAATACCACGTCGTCGACCGCCTGCTCGATTCAGTGGCCGCCATCGATTACCCGCGCCAGCAATTGCAAATTCAAGTGCTGGACGACTCGCAGGACGAAACGCGCGAAAAAGCGCGCCAGGTCGTCGAGCGTCTGCAGGGAGACGGCTTCGACATAGAGTACATCAATCGCCCCTCGCGCCAGGGCTTTAAAGCCGGCGCCCTAGCCTTTGGCCTGGAGCGTGCCCGCGGCGAATTTGTCCTCATCCTCGACGCCGATTTTGTGCCCCAACCCCAAATTTTACACCAGGCCATTCACCACTTCACCGACCCGCACATCGGCATGGTGCAAATGCGCTGGGGGCACATCAACCGCCAGTACTCGCTATTGACCCGCATCCAATCGATTTTTCTCGACGGGCATTTTGTCGTCGAACACACGGCGCGCAACCGCTCGGGCCGCTTTTTTAACTTCAACGGCACCGCCGGCATATGGCGCAAGCGCTGCATCGACGAGGCCGGCGGCTGGCAGCACGACACCCTCACAGAAGACCTCGACTTGAGCTACAGGGCCCAGCTGGCCGGCTGGAAATTCCTCTTTTTGCCCGGCGTCGCCGTACCCGGCGAAATTCCGGTGGAAATGAACGCCTTTAAATCGCAACAACACCGCTGGACCAAAGGCGCCGTGCAGACGGCCAAAAAAATGCTGCCGCGCATCTGGCGCGCCCCCATTCCTCTAAAAGTCAAGGTCGAAGCCTCCTTCCACCTCACCGCCAATATTTGCTACGTGCTCATGCTGCTCATGGCATTGCTCACCCTGCCGGTACTTTGGGTGCGCACCGGCATGGGCTGGGAGCGCTTTCTCATTGTCGACGTACCGCTGTTTTCCTTTGCCACCATGGCCATCTCCAGCTTTTACATTACTTCGCAGCGCGCCCTCTACCCCGACTGGAAAACCCAGATCAAATACCTGCCCATGCTCATGGCCGTGGGCATGGGACTGTGCGTCAACAATACGCGGGCGGTACTCGAAGGCCTGGTGGGCCATCAGAGCAGCTTCCTGCGCACCCCTAAATACGGCGACATGCCCCGGCAAGACAGCTTAAAGCAACACAAGTACGCCGGCAAGAAACACGTGCTGGCCCTCTTTGAATTGGGTATGGCGGTCTACTTTGCCTTTGTCCTCTACTACGCCTGGACCAGCGGCATGTACCTTGGCCTGCCCTTCCTCCTGCTCTTCTACTTCGGTTTTCTCTACAGCGGCGCCATGTCCACGCTGCAGCCGTGGATTCGCCTGGCCCGCCTGCGCCTGCCGCGCTTGCGCCTGGCCTCCTAAATAAAAAAAGCCCCCGGCCCGCAAAGGACCGGAGGCAGATAATCTCGCTTTTTTTTTTATTTAGGCCACTGCAGCGGCATCTCTCCCCCCATATTCTGGCGCCCCCACAAAAGGTCCACGCCGCTCTTGTAGTGTCGTTTGGTCAGGTTCTCTATCTCCCTCAGGGCAATGGCAACATTGCCGCGCTCGCGCCTGAGTTCGCGACCCGTGTCCACCGCCTGTTCGGCGGCCAACTCGAGCTTGCGGAGGTAGTTGTCGTAGGCGCGCCGCAATTCGCGGTAAGCGGGTTGTTCCACCTTTTTGACTTCGGCGACGTAGGTGTCGACCAAGCGCCGCGCCTTGTCCAAATCCGCTTTGGTTATTTCGTAGGAAGGCTCGTCCAGGTTTGTGATAGTGTCTTTGACCTGTTTGTTGTAGCCGTCCATCTTCTTCATAGCGTTCACGTACTTCTTGAGGTCGTCGGCGTCTTCCTGGCCGCCGCCGCAGCCCCACACGGTCAAAACCAGCGCCAAAACAGCTAACCTGCGCATCATAATAACCTCCCGGTAAAGGTTCGTACTGTAAAATTTACTTTCGGCCTAGCAGGCCCCAAGATACGCCGGAAATAGAGGAAAATCAAGAGGCATTGACGCTGCCGCTGCGACGAAATAAGTTATGGACTCGCTTCGCCGCCCCCGGACCCGGTTCCATGGCCCTTAAAGACCAGCCCCTCTCACACCCCTATCTCTTCTTTACCCAGGACGATCTGCCGGGATTGCGCGCGCGTTCTCAGCGCCAACCTTTTGCCGCCTGCCACCGCCTCATCCTCAACACCGCCGCCCACATCGCCGCCCAAACGCCGCCGCCGCAACCCGCCCCCGGCCCGCCCACCGCCAAAGACGAAGACGGTTTTTTGGCCGAATACCTCGAGGCCCACTACCAATTTTACACCGCCGCCTACGCCCTGCACTACTACGTCCAGGTGCTGGCCTTCGCCTACCTCCTAAGCGGCGACGAGCGCTACGGGCGCCTGGCCCGCGATTGGGTCCTCCACTTTGCCAACTGGCCGTGCTGGGGGCCACAGGCGGCGCCCCACGGCGTGCAGGCGGCGCACTGCCTTTTGGGCACCACCCTGGCATACGATTGGCTGGGCGACCTGCTCACCCAAAGCGAACGCCAGCTCTTGCAGCAAACCAT